>JAFTZI010000014.1 GCA_017461055.1 Clostridia bacterium
GACGCAGGCAAGGTAACCTATTGCTTCTGTGGCTACGAAATGTCAAAGGAAGCAGTTGAGGGCACAGCGCTTTCACACGATTATGATTATTTGAATAATGAAAAGGCTGAGCTTATTTCATTCGTATATACCAACTATTCATCAAAGGGAGTAAAGACAGTTAAATGTGCTGTATGTGGCGAAAATGGCGACCTTGAGGCATCTCCTCTCTTTGAGTGCCAAGGCTATTCCGCATCCAATACAGGCAATGGCATTTCTCTTGGCTTTAAGGTAAATCAAGAGGCTCTAAACCTTTATAACCTTTCAACAGGCAATACCGTTAAGTACGGTGTATTTGCAGTATCGCAAAAAAAGCTTGGCGAAGACAGCATATTTGACAAGCAGGGCAATGCTAACAGCAACGCTATCTGTGCAAATATTGCAAAAACCGATTTTACCGCCTTTGATATAAAGGTGATAGGCTTTGAAAACGATACACAAAAGGACACAAAATTTGCACTTGGCGCATACGTAGCGGTAACTAATGGCGAAAGCACCGAGTATTCATATATGCAAGCCTATGAGCCAACAGACAGCGAAAAGTATTCATTTATGTCATTCAATGAAATAATAGAAAGCTTGAACTTATAATACATACAAAAAGGAGTTTTTTAAGCTCCTTTTTTGTTTTCTACTCAGCAATTGTTTATCTTGACTCAAGCCTTCCTTTATTGTATAATAAAAAAGGAAAGTAGCAAAAAAGAGGAAAAAATATGAAACGAATTGACGAAATAGATAAAAACTTTAAGGTTGAAACAAATTTGGGCAAGGATGATATTCATTTTCATTCCGTCCTTGATACGCCCTTTAGGGTATATGGCTTAACATATGAAAATGGAAAATTTCGCCGTATGCCCGAAAAGGTAGCCACAGGTGTTAGCGAATGGGTTGGCTATTTGCACACCAATACCTCAGGCGGACGTGTGCGCTTTAAGACCGATAGCTCATATGTTGCAATCTCGGCTAAAATGTGTAATATCGGCAAAATGGACCACTTTGCCATAACAGGCGCAGGTGGCTTTGATATGTATGTAAGAAGGGACGGAGAAGATAAGTTTAACAGCACCTTCCGTCCACCCTTTGATTTTACCGACGGATACGAATCGTTATTCGATTTCAAAGCTAAGGAAATGCGTGAAATAAC
Source organism: Clostridia bacterium (assembly GCA_017461055.1). Taxonomy (GTDB): domain Bacteria; phylum Bacillota; class Clostridia; order Oscillospirales; family CAG-272; genus RGIG2000. The sequence continues at coordinate 1,184 of JAFTZI010000014.1, forward strand.
CATTAATTTCCCGCTTTACAGTGACGTTTGCAGCCTGTACATCGGTCTTGAGGAAAATGCAATAATCGAGGAGCCAACACCGTATAGGAACGAAAAGCCAATAGTTTATTACGGTCACTCCATAACACAGGGCGGATGCGCCTCACGCCCGGGCAATTCCTACCCAAGCATACTTTCACGAAAATTCAATGTTGATTACATAAATTTGGGCTTCTCGGGTAGCGCACGGGGAGAGAGGGAAATGGCAGAATATATAGCTTCTCTTGATATGGAGCTGTTTGTATATGACTATGACCATAACGCGCCCGATTGGGAGCATTTGCAAAGGACACACGAGCCAATGTTTAAAATAATTCGTGGTGCTCACCCCGACCTGCCCATTATTATGATGACATCAACCTCAATGGATAGATGCCTTGATAATCGCACAAAGCGTCGTCAAATTATTCGTAAAACCTACGAAAACGCCATAAATAACGGAGATAAAAACGTTTATTTCTGGAACGGAGCCGAGGAATTTGCACCATACGAGGAATACGGTACAGTAGAGGGCTGTCACCCTAATGACCATGGCTTTGTAGGAATTGCCACATCATTAGAACCGCTGATTAAAAAAATTCTGAAATAAGGTAAAGCTGAGAGCTGCGCGAACACTAATAGTCTGTAAGCGCCGCTTACTACAATAAATTCTTGGAATGAATGGACAGACAAAAGCTGTTTAGAGCCGGATGACATAAATAGCTCAAAAGTTATAAGAGGTGTTTTTTAAAGAAAATCAAATGAAACTGATTGCTTAATCCAAAACAAGATAGCTGTAAATATTAGCCTTGGTGGCTTGAATAACAAATTGTTAAAACAATTTAGGGGGTGGCTTTGCTGCCCCTTTCAAATTATACGGCAAAGAATTTTTTGAAAAAATTTATTTTTTTGCGATAAAAGTTGTTTTTCATCGATTAATTAAGTGAAAGGGTTCAAGAGAAGGACCCAAGAAAGGAGATTTATTATGAAAAAACTATTATTCGCACTAACACTTATGCTTGCGTTGCTGGCAACCTGCTTGATCGGATGTGAAATTGCTCCGGACAAAAGTAACGATGATAACAATTCTGAGGTTGAAGTTCTCAAAGCAAATGCAGCAGCAGTATTTACACTCGATGTCAATCCCGGTGTTCGTATTTATGTAAAAGAAGACAATACGGTTATCGCTGTTGAAGCTACCAATGAGGATGGCGAAGAGGTGGTATCGGAGCTGGAGCTTGAAGGCATCAATTATGAAACGGTAGTTGAAGAAATTATCGACAAGATGGATGAAAAGGGCTATCTTGAGGGTGAAGAAAGCTCAGTTTTGATTTCCGTAGAAAAAAAGGCAATGGATTTTTCCGAAAAACTAAATGAAAAAATTAACAAAACATTTGAAAAACACGGCAAGAAGGCCTCCGTTATAGAGCAGGAGCTCGATGTTCTTGATGAAGATATCGGCAAGGCAATTGGCGATATGGCTAAAAAGTACAATATTTCTGAAGGCAAGGCTCACTTGATTGAGAAGATAAGAGAGGAATTCCCTGAGCTTTCTGAGGAAGAGCTTGCAGGTCTTAAGGTTAATGATCTCGGTATGATGCTTGAGGAAACCTCCGATGATATTAAGGAACAGTTCAAAAAGGTTGGCAAAGCTGTTGATGAGGATTACGTTGGTAGAGAGGCAGCTTTGACAATCGCGCTTGAGAGTCTTGAAATCATCGTGGAGGATGTTGAAATGGCGCGTGTATTCGTTACCAGAGATGAGGGCAAGATGGTTTATGAGGTGGAATTTGTGTACAACGGTATGGAATATGAGATTACTGTTGATGCAGAAAATGGTACGATACTTGCAACCTCGAGCGAAGAATTTGTCGAATTTGATGCTAAGGAAATGATTGATGAGTTCTGCGATAAAAACAACATCAAACCTGACGAAATTAAAAATCAAATCATCAACGGTATCTTCGGTAATGGTGAAAACGGAGGTAAGCACGATGGCAACGAGGAAAAAACCAACGAAAAGCCATTGACTAAGGGAGAACTTCTTAAGGGGATCCTTGCGGAGCTTGAGCTTTATGAGGAAACACTTAAAAAGACAGATGTGAGAGTTTACGAAACCGAAAGCGGAACCGTATTTTCTGTAATGATTGAAAACAACACAGGAGATGTATACAGGCTCGTTGTTGAGGCTTATAGCGGTACAATCATAAAGGCAGAGCTCAATGGAACCGAAATTGAACTCTCCACTCAAGCATCAGAGTAAGCCAAGACTTTTTGAACAATGAAGTGTCTCATTGCTTGAGCTTTCATTCTGTTATAAAAGAGGGGTAATACTTGCAGTGTTTATATAAAAGCATTGTTTTTTATCACCTTTTGTGGTATAATTTATTAGACAATTCAATGATTACGAAAGGTGATAAAAACCGTGCTTATAGTATACACATTGACGGAAGAAGAGCTTCGCAACAGGGATGACAAGGCTGAAGAATTAATTTTCAGAATGTCTTGTGGAGAGGTGCTTGCTATGGGAGAGCTCTACGAGCTGATAGAAACAGACGTTTATGCATATGCTTTATCAAAAATCGTAAGAAAAGAGGACGCAGAGGATATAACCCACGATACCTTCGTGCAGGTTTGGAAAAATGCAACACAATATAAGCCCATGGGCAAACCTCTTGCGTGGATCTTCACGATCGAAATGAACCTAATACGCCGACAATTCAACAAAAGCCAAAGATTTACCTCTATTGATGAGTCAATAGAGGTTGAGTCTGATAACGGAGAATTTGCTGAGGGCGTGATTAATAATGAGTTTCTCAGGCAAATGCTTTCAACATTAAGCGAGGAAGAACGGGAGATAATTACTTTACATATCGTATCGGGACTTAAGCACAGAGAAATATCAAAGCTTTTAGCAAAGCCACTGTCAACAGTGCTTTCTAAGTACAATCGTGCTATAAAAAAGCTTCAAATGCACATAAAAGAAGGGAGGAGCAGTAAGTGAAAAAACGGGATTTGAAAAACAGAATTACCGAAGCATTTAAAGCTGAGTCGCCGGATCTTAGTGCGCGTATTCTTGCTTCTTGCAGTAAAGAACCTCAACTTCCTGCTTCAGCTTTTGAAATGCAACTTGATGAATCACCGATGAAGCGTCTAAATTATAATGTGATATTTAAAAGAGTGGTTGCTTGCGCTATCTGTCTTGTGCTTTTTATTTCAGGACTGTCGATTGGTTTGCTTATTCCAAACGGAGATAACAATATAGTGCGCAGTGATGTTGAGACATTCGTTTATCTTGACGTAAATCCAAGTATTGAGCTAAGGATGGACGATGAAAATAATGTTGTGGAATGCTTGGCAGGAAACGGGGATGCTGAAGCCATTCTTTTGGGCTTGAAGCTTGAAGGCGTAGATATGAATACAGCTCTTACCGCAATAGTCGGAGCTATGTATGTAAATGGTTATCTTGTTGAAAACTCAAACTCTATTCTTATAAGTGTTGATGCAAAGGATGATGAAACGACAGAATCACTTTTGGCAGACATAACCAATAAGATTAATACAGTGTTTGAAAAAAACAGTCTTGAATGCTCCATCATAGCGCAAAGCGTTGATGTGGATGACGAGCTCGAACAAAGAGCGCTTAAAAGTGGCGTTTCGGTTGGTAAGATGCATCTCGTTGATAAAATGGTCGGTAAAATGGACGAATTCAACAGTGAAGATGCCTCGGAGCTTGTGGATATGTCTATCAAGGAGTTGAATTTGATATATTCAACAAGACCGCATAAGGGAGAAGAAGATGATCCTTTTGGCAAAGATGTTTCAAGCGGAGATGTTAGCGGATTTGTTAATCAAAAAGATGCGCTGACGCTACTCCTAACAGCTATCGAGGTGAATCAGAATTGTGTCAAGTGGTACCGTGTGCAGGCAAAGCCTCAGCACCAAAATGGAAACAGACAGATGGTATATAAAGTGTCTATTCGTTTAAAGGACGATACTGCAACGTACGAATTTGAGGTGGATTGTCAAACAGGCGAGGTCGTGAAAATTGATACCGATATGCCAAATATTAATTTTTCCGATGGTCATGGCGGCGCTTCTCAAATAGAAACAACTCCAAACTCTCCTGAACAAAATGCACCGTCGCACGACAAAAAACAGGATGAAAGGCAAGATGATACGGAAGGCTCACTCGGAGATTCCTCTCAAGAAAATCAAAATGATATTGCCTTAGGAGATAATTTGGGCAAAGAAGATAGCAATGATTATTCCAAGACCGAGAAGTCTGATTAAAGCATTCCGTAGTTAATGTAGAAAATATTAAATGTGGTGGCAAGGGAGCAAATCGCCTTGCCACCACATAAGTGCTTTCAGACCATACTCTATATAACGGAGATTACATAATGAACACAAGAAAAATAATTGATAGCCATATGCATATATCTAAATGGGGAGAAATGGATTTTATTTCCTGCTTTGATGGCTACATAAAAAACGAAAAATTGCAGGCAATAAATATATGCGCCATTCCTTTGCGTCAAACAAACGTGTGCAACAATATTGTGTTAGGCTTTTATAAGCTGTTAAGACCAAACACATATATACACGGTGGCATAGAGCTGATAAAAATTCCAATTGATAATATGCCTGCTGATATGGACGCAGTTACTCAATATAGAGAGCTTATGGAAATCGGCTTTGACGGAATAAAAATGCTTGAAGGTAAGCCAACAGAGCATAAAAGAATAGGCAAAAATCTTAACCACCCATCACTTAACAGTCTTTATAAGGAAATGGAAAAGGATGGCACTCACCTTATAATGCACGTAAACGACCCTGATGAATTTTGGGACGTGGAAAGAGCGCCCGATTGGGCAGTCAAGGCAGGCTGGACCTATACAGACGGAACATATGCTCCGTATGAGGAAATACAAAGACAAACAATAAAGATTTTACAGGAGCATCCAAGCCTTTCTGTAACAATTGCGCACCTTTTCTTTTGCAGTAAAGAGCCTAAAATTTTGGAAGAATTGTTTGAGCAGTATCCGAATTTCTGCGTAGATTTAACTCCGGGCGGAGAAATGTATGTGGAATTTGAAAAGAATTACAGCTACTACAAGGAATTTTTCAACAAATATTCGCAAAGACTTATTTTCGGCACAGACCGCAGCTATATGGGGGATGAAAAATATGCCGATTGGCTTTTCAATGTTGTAACCACCTTCTTAGGCACAGATAAACCTGTTAAAAGCTTTGACAATAAAACATTAATGGGCTTGGGATTGTCAAGCGATAAGGTAGATGACATATTCTTTGCCAACTTTGAAAACCGCGTAGGCAAAGAGCCAAAGCCAATAAATAAGGAAAAATTCAAGGCATACATCGAAAAATATTCCTTTGCCTTAACTAAAGAGGATCTTGAAAGAATTAATCCGCTTGTGGAAAAATACTTATAATCAAAATAGGATAGAGCCTTTTGGCTCTGTCCTGTTTTAAATTCTGCCCTTTTTATCAAGCTTACAATTCTATAATAAATGTGATGTCATATATACAATTTGTTAATATTTTAAAGCTACATTATATAAAAAAGGAATATAGATATAACATTACCAAACTTAATGGAGAATTTAAAATGAAAGCAAAACACTGTATGGCTTTTGCTAAAACAAAAATAGTATGTCATGGAGCGCGTGCAACAAGAATAGGCGAAAAGCTTCTTCGCAACGTGTGGAAATATCTTAATGAAGCCGAGCTTGATATAAGCCAAAATGACAGGCTTGAAATGTTTAATTTGCTCACCTTAGAAAGCATAATAAATTATCCCGATGATATGGAAAATATGGACACAGGGTGCGACGTAATCATTCAAATTGTATATGGAAAAGGTCAAGAAATAAACGAAGCGGTCAAACTTTCACAGGAAAAACTCCAGGAAATACCAAGCATAATGCTCGTTATCAATGGGACAGAGCAGCAAACAGTAAATTCAGCACATATAAGCGTTAATGAAAATGAAATTATCGACACGTTCCGCGATATTTTTCTAAAAATAGCCTTTGACATAGAAACGTAAATCTTCTCTTAAAAAACGCATATCTTCCACCAATTGACTAACACTAAGTATATTAAATACTCGGAGGAATCATTATGGAATCAATTTGGCAAAAGGATACGGCACGTGTTCATTTTGATGAGCTAAAATCAAATAAAAGCACAGATGTGCTAATTGTCGGCGGTGGAATAGCAGGAATTTTATGTGCCTACAAATTAAAAAATGCAGGAGTAGATTGCACGCTGGTGGAGGCTTGCGAAATATGCGGCGGAATTACCCAATACACCACAGCAAAACTCACCCTTGGTCAAGGCTTAATCTACGACAAAATGATTAAGCGCTTTGGCGAAAAAAAGTCAAAGCTATATATAGAAGCGCAAATCAAAGCAATGGAGGAATACTCTGAGCTTTGCTCAAAAATTGATTGCGACTACGAAATCAAGGACTCCTACGTTTATTCCTTGAATAATCGCAAAAAGATAGAAAAAGAGGTTGAAGCCCTGAACCGCCTTGGCGTAAAGGCTGAGCTTTCGCAAGCGCAGGAGCTGCCATTTTCGGTGGCAGGGGCGGTACGTGTAAAGGAGCAAGCGCAGTTTCATCCCTTAAAATTTTTATATGAAATCGCAAAATCTCTGCCAATTTATGAGCATACCAAGGTAAAGGAGCTTTTACCAAATAAAGCAGTTACCAATCACGGAGAAATCACCTATAAAAAGCTGATAGTAGCAACACATTTTCCAATTTTAAACAAGCACGGACTTTATCCCTTAAAGCTCTATCAGCATCGCTCATACGTCATAGCCCTTAAAAACGCAAGAGGTGTTCACGGAATGTACGTTGACGACCAAAATACAGGTATGTCCTTCCGAAGCTACGGGGAGCTTTTGCTTTTAGGTGGCGGCGGCCATCGCACAGGCAAAGGGGGCGGCTGCTGGCAAGAGCTTGAGGAATTTGCTAAACAGCACTATAAGAATGCCGAAATCGTAGGCAAATGGGCAACTCAGGACTGTTTGACGTTAGACAGCATTCCTTACGTTGGGCAATATTCAAAATCTATGCAGGACGTGCTTGTAGTAACAGGCTTTAATAAATGGGAAATGACAAACGCAATGGTTGCCTCAAATATTATTTGCGAACTCGTTATGGAAAAAACTAATCCCTATGCTACCGTATTTTCCCCGTCACGAAGCGTGCTCACTCCTCAGCTTGCCGTAAATACCTTTGAAGCAGTGATAGGACTTTTAACCCCCACCACCCCAAGATGCCCTCACCTTGGCTGCGCCCTTAAATATAACAAAGATGAGCATTCCTGGGATTGCGCCTGTCATGGCTCTCGCTTCACCGAGCAGGGCAAGCTTATTAACAATCCGGCAACTGATGACAATCCTTCCATTAAATAATATTGACAAAACAAGTATTATGTGCTATAATCAATTGAACTCAATTGAATTGAGCTATCATTGTTTGGAGGTATGTTATGAACGTATACGATTTTAATGTTAAAAAAATGGACGGCTCTGAGATTTCATTACAAGACTACAAGGGCAAGGTGCTTTTGATTGTTAACACCGCAACAGGCTGCGGATTTACACCGCAATATGAAGAGCTTCAAGGGCTATATGACGAATTTTCGTCACAGGGCTTTGAAATTCTTGACTTTCCCTGTAATCAGTTTGGTGAGCAAGCGCCGGGAACCGGCGAGGAAATTCACACCTTTTGCACAGGCCGCTTTGGCATCACCTTTCCGCAATTTGCTAAAATTGACGTAAACGGTGAAAACGCCATTCCTCTTTATACTTGGTTGACAGAGAACACCAAATTTAACGGATTTGGAAAATCACCTATGGCATTGATTCTTTCAGGCGTTGTCAAAAAGACAGATAAGGATTATAAAAACAACGGAAAAATCAAATGGAATTTCACCAAATTTCTAATAGACCGTAACGGTGAGATTGTGGCGCGCTTCGAGCCCACCGATATGAAAAAGCTTAAGGAAGCAATTAAGGAATGTCTTTAATCACTTGATAATTCAATTAAATTGTGTTACAATGTAATTGAACAAATTCAATATAGGGAGGTTCCTTATGAGTCAATCAAAATATGACGCATTAAAGCTGGAAAATCAATTGTGCTTTCCCTTATATGCCGCAGCGCGTGAGGTGGTTAAAATATACCGTCCGTACCTTGACGAGCTTGATATTACCTATACACAGTACATTACAATGATGGTAATGTGGCAACAAAAGGAAATCACAGTTAAGGCTCTCGGAGAAAAGCTGTATCTTGATTCGGGAACAATGACACCTGTGCTAAAAAGCCTTGAAGCAAAGGGCTACGTTGTACGAAAAAGAAGCGCAACCGACGAGCGCTCTGTTAGTGTTTTTATAACTGAAAGCGGAGAAGCATTGAGAAAAAGAGCAGTGGACATACCGCAAAAGGTTTCGGGATGCGTAGGACTTGACCCGGAGGAAGCTATTCAGCTTTACAATTTGCTATATAAAGTGTTGAATTAAATAAAGCATAGCCATCGGCAATCAGCCGATGGCTATGCTTTATTGTATACAGAATGTTACTGATAACAGGAAGCAATTTACGCAAAAACACCGTATATAAGCACGTTGTAGCTTGTATTTAATGACTTAATTTTAATTTGCGAAATGGGTTTATTTCTAACCTTAATTTCAAGACAGTTTATTATATATTCCTCAAAATTCTTGTCATAGCTAAAGGACATAATTCGCTTCGCATTTTCTGCAACAGGATTGATTCTTGAAGAGCCAACCGAGGTATACGCCACAGTTAAATCAATTCCGTTTTTAGCAATATAATCAAGAAATTCACCGTCCTCATATTCAACGGTGATTTCTATTACATTTTCCCCGTATTCTCCCAAAATCGGATATCCGTAATTTAATGATGTCATTCCCAAAATTAAAAGCTTGTCCGCACTAACTCCACCTTCAAATATAAGAGGAGTGTTCGTTACCAAATAAGGAATTTTTGAAATACCGCAAATTTCCTCATTTTGCAACACAGGCCCAATTGTTACTTGCTTTTTTCTCGTTTTGGCAAGTCTTGTTTTTAAGGGCGCTTTGGCAACGGTTAAAAGCTCGTCATAGCTTGGCTCGCTGTCACACATCAAGGCGCGTCCCTTAAGCTCACAGTGCTTATGCGCCTCATATTTGTCGCGTGCGTTTTCACAGCGCTCCATTTTCTTAAGCGCATTACAAAAGGCATCATAAATAAGATTTGGCTGTCTGTCATAATCAACAAGAGCTTCCTTTAACGTACCGTCCACACAGGCAGCGCCCCCACGGTTGTAATCGTTAATTTCCGCCCAATACCAAAGACAAGTGCCCGCAAGAGCATTGCTTGTATATAGCTCATACATTGACATTAAAAAATCATCTAATAAATGAGGATTGTCATAAACATAGTACCCACCCCACTCCGTAAACATAAGAGGCTTGTCGCATAGCTCACAGCTTGCCTTTCTTGCCATATCAAAGGTTTCGCTATATGGATGCATAGTGTAAAAATCAAGACCGCAAAGCGTGTAGTATTTTTTCGTGTCCTCATTTGACATATTGTTAGCGCCGGACACCAAACGTGCTCCGTCGTTTTCACGGCAAATTTTTACTGCATTTTTCAAAAAAACTTCATCAAAATCACACTCGTTAAAGGCAAGCCAAAAGGCAATGCTTGGATGGTTTCTATCTCGCAAAACAACTCTTTTTAAAACCTCAAGGCACTCACTTGTCAGCTTAGCATCATTAACATCTGCCTGCCACATTCCCGGCTCCTCACAGCATAAAAGCCCCAATTCATCTGCAATATCAATAGTTACCTTGTTATGAGGATAATGAACTAAACGGACAAAATTACATCCCGTGTCCTTAATCATTTTCATATCCTTGTAAATGTCTTCGTAGGAAACAGTATGCCCGCTGCCGTTCTTGTACATCTCGTGTCGGCAAACACCTTTAAGAAAAATGTCCTTTCCGTTTAAGGCGAAATGATTTTTATTGCACTTAAATTCACAAAAGCCCACCTTGGTCTTATATGTGTCAATTGTATGCCCGTTTTCTAAAAGCTCAACGCTTAAGGTATATAAATATGGCGCATCAGGCGACCAAGTCCTAATACCTTTTATTTTTCTTGCTTGCTCACTTGTCGCTTCGTATGTATCAACAATTTCATCCGCAAAGGAAAGAGTAACACGGTACGTTAAGTCAAGAGAGGAGCTAACCCTGACGGTATATTCAGCGTCGGAGTAGCTGTTAGTAAGATTTTGAGTAAAGAAAACATCCCTAATATAGCCCTTATTTTTGTAAATTAGCGACACGTCCCTTATAATTCCACCGTAATTTTCCCAGCCCTCGCTTGGTCCAAAGCTTGCATTTATATCTTCAATTTCAACGAGTAACAAATTGTCCCTTTCCTTAACTATCTTGCTGACATCAAAGGTATATTCACTGTAAGGAAGCATCTTGCCTAAATAGGTGTCATTTAAATAAACGTCTGCGTTATAGGTTATTCCGTCAAATTTTAAAAGCACAACAGGGGCATTTCCTTCTAAATCAAAATACCTCTGACACTCTGAATGACCAACACAAAGCGCCGAAAAGGGAACGCTTTTCTTCCCCCATTCACCCTTGCCGATTCTATAATTCCAAATTCCGTTAAGCGTTTGTATCATTTTTATTCCTCTTAATAAAGTATTGCTTTTAAAAATTGTAGCACAAAAACAAGAGAAAGTAAATACTTTTTAGCATCTCGTCTTGCCAAAGCAAACAATAGCAGAGCTCACTGATTAATCATCGGTGAGCTCCTTAAAATATGCAATTAATCAGTAATAGGCTCTAAGCTTGTAACAATTTTTTCTACCTCATCCCAACCCAAGCTTTCGTCGCAGGTCATATTAAATAAATATCCGTAGTCTATCCAAGCAACAGTATATATACCATTCTTTAGAAAATAAAAAACTTCTTTCTCCCCAATATAAGTGGATTGATATGTTGCATTTTCGGTATCTAATGTTATATCACTACCTTCGGTATTAGATTGAATCAAATCAATCATTTCATTGCCATTTGTCCAAACGGTAAACACTCGGTTTTTATCAGTAACCTTGTCTAATAGTTCGTAATTGTTTTGCTCAATATAGGATGGTTTATATTCTGTTTCTATGATAGTAGGATATGTGATAGACGGTGACGGAGTATCTTGGTTAACTGTGTCAGTGTCTTTCTCATCATTTTCTACAATTATAAACTGGGCAAACGTATCATATATTTTAACAAAAAAGTCAGCTACGGCTTCCCTTATTTTTGCTGAAACAGAAAACATTATAGAAAGGCTTAAAAGAACGGAAGCAATCAGTATGATAGCAACTTTTTTAGGATGCACCCTTCTCTTGGGCTCCTCTTTAGATGTAATGATTTCTTTTACTCTTTCCTTGAAGCCATCGCTTACTTGAACATAAGAGTAATCCAATGCTTCTATTTCATAAATTTCCGCTAAGGCGCTATCAATCAAGCAATCCTTAAGCATAGCTTTATTTACTGTACTCATATCTCTATATCACCAAGCCTTTCCTTTAATATAGCTTTACCTCTTCGCAACCTTGTTTCCGCAGTTTTGTAAGGAATTTTTAAAATTTTCGCAATTTCAACGGTAGTTCTGTTAAAAGCAATATATAGAGTTAAAACGTCCTTGTATATTAATGGCATTGCATTTACAAATTGCAAAAGCGTTTCATAGCTATCCTTCTGTATTATGTCATCCTCGACATTAATATTTGAAGACAAGCTAAATAATTCATCAAAATTAACAGCTTTGTTTTTGGCTTTTAACCTTTGAACGCGTGAAACGCTGTTTCTTATACATATAAACAAATATGCCTTTGTTTCCTTTTCGGGATTCATAGGGATTGATGAATTTGTGCTTATTATATTCAAAAACACATCACTTACTGCATCCTCAGCATCCTTTTCATCCCGTAAATAATGATAAGCTATTTTAAACATCCAATCAAGATACTGCTCATATATTCTTGATATATTAGCTTTATCCTCTTCTGTTTCTATCAACGACAAATAAAACTGTAGCATTGTAACTTCCTTTGAATTTTTTTCACAGTATAACACAAAAATATTGACAAGTCAATATCGGCTTAAATTGTGAACAAATTGTAAATTATTAAAAAATTACAAAAATTTTGAAGGTTTTTGAAGAACATTTTTCTTTTTAATTGTAGATAACTGAAAAGAAAGGAGGTGAAACTATGAAAACACGTAACAGAATAATCTCTTTTGCAATGCTTGCTATTTTGCTTTTTGCAATGGCTGCGCCTGCATTTGCTTCAATTGAAGGCGGTATTACTCCATATTATAACAACACAAATACGACGGTAGCCACTTTCATTGCAGATGAAAACGGATTGGCAACGGTTACCTACACTTGTAGAGGCTATCGTGGAATAACAACAAAAATAGTAGTCGATACCAAAATAGAAAAGCTGGTAGGCTCATCCTGGGAACAGGTTGAGGGAGCTTCTTGGACCGATGAATCAACCTTGTATTATTGTGCCAAAGAGCATTCGATACAATTGCCTACTCGAGGTACATATAAAGCAACCATAACATATACAGTAACTGGCAGCGGTGGCGTAGATGACGTTATTGTAAGAGAAATCGAAAGAACCTATTAAAACAAGTGGCATTTGGCTGCTTTTAGTAAGCAGCCAAGAGTCCAGCCAAAAAACAAGAAAACAAAGGAGAATTATTATGAAACAAGAAGTTAAATTGACCGTAAAAATGTTGACCTTTCTTATGGCACTATTAATTCTCATAGTATCTTTGCCTGTAACAGCCTTTTCAGAAGCAATTAGTGAAGCAACCGAGGCTGATACAAGTACAGAAAATATAAGCGTTGATAATGATACCGAAAGCGAGCCAACATCAACAGAAATATTCGTTTTACAAGAGGACGAAGCTTTAAGAGAGGAAAACATTAAGCATTTCAAGCTGTCTGACGGAACAACAAAAGCAGTTGTATATACACAGGCAGTACACTATAAGGATGCAGACGGAAAATGGGTAGATATTGATAATGCCCTGACTCTTAACGGAAGCGAATACTCTTCAAATAATAAGTCACAAATTAAATTCGCAAATAAGTCAGGCTCCTCGGGGCTTGTTAGTATAAAGGACGGAGATTACAAAATTGATTTTACTCCGTTAAACACAAACAAAGTAAGTGTGGTAATTGAAAACCCACAAAGCAATAATAGCCGAAAATTCGAGGATTTGTCCGTTTTGAACAACCTTGTTTCCAAGGCTGTTTATACAAATATCTATGACGGAATAGATATTGAATATGTCTTAGTGGGCAATAA
>JAFTZI010000160.1 GCA_017461055.1 Clostridia bacterium
AAAAGTCAAGATGGTTATGCCGAGTTTTTGTGGCACAAGGACAACAAAAAATGCACCGATTGCTCGGTGCATTTTGTTGTAATTATTTGTAAAGCTCAACGAATCTCTTAAGTCTTTCGTACTTAGCCTTAGCAGCCTCTTCACTTGCAGCAAAGAGCTTTTCTGCTCTTTCAGGGAACTGCTGTGCAAGACGGCTGTAACGTGTTTCGCTTGTAAGGAATGCGCGGTAGTCGCCTGTTGGCTCCTTGGAGTCAAGTGTGAATGGGTTCTTACCTTCAGCCTTGAGCTGTGGATTGTATCTGAAGAGATCCCAGTAACCAGCCTCAACAGCCTTCTTCATTTCGCCTTGACAGTTAGTCATACCACCCTTAAGACCGTGCATTTCACATGGTGCATAGCCGATAATGAGTGATGGACCGTTATAAGCCTCAGCCTCAGCGATAGCCTTAATTGTCTGTGCAGGGTCAGCGCCCATAGCGATTTGAGCTACATATACGTAACCGTAAGACATAGCGATTTCAGCAAGGTTCTTCTTACCGATAGCCTTACCCGCAGCAGCGAACTGTGCAACCTGACCGATGTTAGAAGCCTTAGAAGCCTGTCCGCCTGTGTTAGAGTAAACCTCAGTATCAAATACCATTACGTTTACATCCTCACCGGAAGCAAGAACGTGGTCAAGACCGCCGAAGCCGATGTCGTATGCCCAACCGTCACCACCGAAGATCCATACGGACTTCTTGGAGAGGTATGTCTTTTCGTTAAGGATTTCCTTAGCTACAGGACAGCCCTGTGCTTCAGCCTTTTCAAGCTCAACGATAAGAGCCTTTGTAGCAGCCTCGTTTGCCTTACCGTCGTCCTTAGTGTTAAGGTATGCTTCAGCAGCAGCCTTGAACTCATCGGAAGCCTTGTCGCTCTCCATCATTTGAGCAACCTTAACCATAAGCTTTTCACGAAGTGTCTTTTGACCGAGATACATACCAAGACCGTGCTCAGCATTGTCCTCGAAGAGTGAGTTAGCCCAAGCCGGACCGCGTAAGCTATCCTTATTTACTGTATAAGGAGTTGCAGGAGCAGAGCCACCCCAAATAGATGAACAGCCTGTTGCGTTGGAGATATACATTCTCTCACCGAAGAGCTGTGTGATAAGACGTGCATAAGATGTTTCAGCACAGCCTGCGCAAGAGCCTGAGAACTCGAGAAGTGGCTGGTTGAACTGGCTACCCTTTACAGAAACCTCTGCAAATGGAAGCTCCTTCTTAGAAACGTTAGCAACTGCGTAATCGAATGCAGCCTGCTGATCAGCCTGAGAAGCCTGTGATACCATTCTGATAGCTGTCTTTTCAGGTGTGTTATTAGCCTTAGCCTTAATAGCTACAGGACAAACGTTTACACAAAGACCGCAACCCATACAGTCAAGTGGGCTGATTGCCATTGTGAACTTGTAGTCCTCGCAGCCCTTACCGATCATCTTAGCTGTGAACTTTGTAGATGCAGGAGCATTAGCTGCCTCATCTGCGTTCATAGCGAATGGACGGATTGTTGCATGTGGACATACATATGAACAGTTGTTACACTGGATACAGTTTTCAGGAATCCATTCAGGAACTAAAACTGCAACACCGCGCTTTTCGTAAGCAGCAGCGCCCTGTGGGAATGTACCGTCAACATAGTCAACGAATGCAGAAACAGGAAGCTTATCGCCCTCCATCTTAGATACAGGGAGAAGTACGTTTTCAACATACTTAACAAGCTCAGGTCTCTTACCCTCAACAACCTCGCGCTTGTCTTCAACGTCGATTGTCTTCCAAGAAGCAGGAACATCAACCTTAACAAGAGCATCCTTACCGGCATCAATAGCCTTGTAGTTCATTTCAACTACAGCCTCGCCCTTCTTAAGATATGACTTCTTAGCCATGTATTTCATCTTTTCAATTGCTTCATCAATTGGCATAATGTTAGCAAGTGTAAAGAATGCAGACTGAAGAATAGTATTTGTTCTCTTACCCATACCGATTTCAACAGCCTTGTCAATAGCATTAACAATGTAGAAGTTGATGTTATTGTCAGCAATGTACTTCTTAGCCTCTGCTGGAAGCTGAGCATCAAGCTCGTCAACACTCCACTGGCAGTTGAGCAAGAATGTTCCGCCGGCCTTAACGTCATTTACAATCTTGTAGCCCTTAAGCATATAAGATGGGTTATGACAAGCAACAAAGTCAGCCTTTGTAATGTAGTATGGGCTCTTAATCTGGCTGTCGCCGAAACGGAGGTGAGAAATTGTAACACCGCCGGTCTTCTTAGAGTCATACTGGAAGTAAGCCTGAATAAACTTATCTGTATAGTCACCGATAATCTTAATAGAGTTCTTGTTAGCACCAACAGTACCGTCACCGCCAAGACCCCAGAACTTGCAAGAGATTGTACCCTTAGCGCTTGTGTCGGGAGCTACTGTTTCAGGAAGTGAAAGACCTGTTACGTCGTCAACGATACCGATAGTAAAGTTGGACTTAGGAGCATCAAGCTTAAGATTTTCGTAAACTGCGAAAATAGATGCAGGAGTTGTATCCTTAGAGCCAAGACCGTAACGACCGCCAACAACCTTAGCCTGTACGCCGTTGATAGCAAGACCGGAAACGACATCAAGATAAAGTGGTTCACCAAGTGAGCCGGGCTCCTTGGTTCTGTCAAGAACTGCAATCTTCTTAGCTGTTGCAGGAATAGCCTCAACAAGCTTGGAAGCAACGAAAGGACGGTAAAGTCTTACCTTAACAAGACCAACCTTTTCGCCCATTGCGTTCAAGTAGTCAATAACCTCTTCACAAACGTCACATACAGAGCCCATAGCAACGATTACTCTGTCTGCATCAGGAGCACCGTAGTAGTTAAAGAGCTTATAGTCTGTGCCGAGCTTTTCATTAACCTTACCCATATATTCTTCAACGATAGATGGGAAGTTATCATAATATGTATTACAAGCCTCTCTGTGCTGGAAGAAGATGTCACCGTTTTCAGCGGAGCCACGAAGTACAGGATGCTCAGGGTTGATGGAACGGCTACGGAATGCCTTGATTGCATCCTTGTCAACCATTTCTTCAAGATCCTTATAGTCCCAAACCTCGATCTTCTGAATTTCGTGAGAGGTACGGAAGCCGTCAAAGAAGTTAAGAACAGGAACTCTACCCTTAATTGTGGAAAGGTGAGCAACAGCGCCCAAGTCCATAACCTCCTGTGGGTTTGTACAAGCCATCATAGCATAACCTGTCTGACGGCAAGCATAAACGTCGGAGTGGTCACCGAAAATGTTAAGAGCGTGTGAAGCTACGCAACGTGCTGAAACGTGAATAACGTTTGGAAGCAATTCACCTGCGATCTTATACATATTAGGAATCATCAAAAGAAGACCCTGTGATGCTGTGTAGGTTGTTGTAAGAGCACCTGCTGCGAGTGAACCGTGAACTGTACCGGCTGCGCCTGCCTCAGACTGCATCTCAGTAACCTTTACTGTTTCACCAAAAATGTTCTGTAAGCCGGTAGCTGACCATGAGTCAGTTAACTCAGCCATAACACTTGATGGTGTGATTGGGTAAATAGCTGCAACCTCTGTAAACGCATAGCTGACAGTAGCGGCAGCGGTATTACCGTCCATTGACTGCTTTTTTCTTGTTATCATAAAAACCTCCAAGTTTTAAATAATCCTTTGAATGCGTGCAAAAGCCTGTCCGTTTTTACACGCACATTGTTATTTTAGCACTTTTTAAAAGCTTTTTCAATAGTTAGGGCACAATTTTTACAACATTTTAAACAATTTTGTCATTTTAATTAAAAATTGAAGAAAAAATCAGCTTTTAATGTTGCTATTTACATATGTTTTTAAAATCACCTTAGAAAACTAACGGTTTTTTACTGCTCCTCAACCTCAAAATCATCAAGGCGCGCGTCGTTTAAGGCGTTTTTTTGCAAATTTCCCTTGACTCTTTCAAAATACTGTATCTTTTGTCTTACAAGCTGGGTAAGCATATTTTGAATGCTCAAGCCCTCGCTTTCGGATACGCAAGACAGCTTTTTTGCCATTTCCTCATTTAATTTCAGTTTAAAGGTGTAATTCTTTTTCATATGAGCATCTCCTGTTTGTATTTCCTATTTATGATATCATATTTTACTTGATTTGTGTCTTATTTTGTGATAAAATTTTTGTAAGAATGTTAAAAGTGAGGTAAATTTATGATAAGTTATGCCTATACAGCGGGGCTTTTCGGCATTGACAGCTATGAGGTAACGGTTGAGTGTCACTCGGATGTAAAGCTTTCTGTTTTTGAAATAGTAGGCTTGCCCGATAATGCGGTTAAGGAAGCTAAGGAAAGAGTGCGCGCCGCCTTTGTTAACTCCCGTCTGCCCTTTCCCGACAAGGAAATTATTGTAAATTTAGCTCCCGCAGATATGCGAAAAGAGGGCTCGTCCTTTGACTTAGCCATTCTTGTCAGCATTTTAATTAACACAAATCAGCTTGAAAATGCTCATTTGGCATCCGATGCTTGCTTTATCGGTGAGCTTTCGCTCTCAGGTGATATACGTAGCGTAAACGGTGTTTTATGTATGGCAATTGCCGCAAGGGATGCAGGCAGAAAAAAGGTGTTTGTTCCCTATGACAATGCCACAGAGGCAAGCGTTGTTTCCGGCATTGAGGTTTACGGAGTTAAAAACGTGCTTCAGATTGTTGACCATTTTAACGGCAGAATACCCTTAACTCCAGTTACATATGAGCCAAAGGAAAGCGACACGGGCGCAAAGCACCCCGACTTTAAGGATGTGCTTGGTCAGTTAGGCGCTAAGCGCGCTGCGGAAATTGCGGCGGCGGGCGGGCATAATCTTTTGTTAATCGGCCCTCCGGGTACGGGAAAATCAATGATTGCCAAGCGTATTCCGTCTATTTTGCCCGAAATGACCTTTGAGGAATCTATTGAAACAACTAAGGTTCATTCAATATCGGGACTTTTGCCTAAGGATGTTTCATTAATAAAGTCACGTCCCTTCCGCTCCCCTCATCACACAATGTCCGCGCCTGCCTTAGCGGGTGGCGGAAAAATTCCTATGCCGGGCGAGGTTTCCTTGGCTAATAACGGAGTTTTATTCCTTGACGAGCTGCCCGAATTTAACAGACAGGTAACGGAGTCCCTGCGTCAGCCCTTGGAGGACGGAAAAATTACTATTACAAGAACTATGGGGCGCTTAACCTACCCTTGCTCCTTTATGCTTGTGTGCGCTATGAACCCTTGCAAGTGCGGTTATTTCGGTCATCCCACAAAGGAATGCACCTGTAAGCCAAGCGATATTAAAAAATACATTTCAAAAATCAGCGGCCCGTTGCTTGACAGAATAGATATTCAAATTGAGGTGCCATCCTTAAACTATAAGGAAATGTCGCAAAAGGAAGCGTCCGAGGGCTCTTACCAGATAAGAGAGCGAGTAAACAAGGCAAGAAAAGTTATGCAGGAAAGATTTAAGGACGAGGTTAAGGAAAACGGAAGTCCCATTACCTGTAATGCTCAAATGGAATCTAAGCATATAAGAAAATACTGTAAGCTCTCCCCCGAGTGCTCTGCCCTTATGGAGCAAGCCTTTAACGCCCTTGGCTTAAGCGCACGCGGTCACGACAGAATTTTACGTCTTGCCCGCACCATTGCCGACCTTGCAGACTGCAAGGAAATTGAGCCAAACCACATAGCCGAGGCAATTCAGCTTCGTTCTCTTGATAAGAAATACTTCAAATAAAACGCTCCCTCAAGCCAAGGCGCTTGAGGGAGTTTTTTATAGTTATTTACTTTGATGCTACATAATCATATTCGACCGGGCAATTATCGGGATTCCAAATGGCTGACCATTTACTTACGGAAATTTGCATTTCAATATAAGATTCAGATTCTTCGCAATATATCGTAAGCTTTTCGCAGCCCGCGAAGGCATGAATGCCCATTTGATTGATTCCTTCATTAATGAAAATGCTTTCCAAATTAATGCAATCCTTAAATGCTTGGTTGCCGATATTGCTAATTACCTGTTCGCGACTGTCGCCCGTACTAACGCTTACAAGATTTTCTGCACCGCAAAATGCTGCTGCTCCTATTCTTCTTGTGTTTTCAGGCACTTCAAAATGTGTATCTTCTTTTCCGATTGCATACTGCACCAGCGCAAAATCTTCGTCCACATAATACAAATTGCCGTCTATTGAGCTGTATCTGTAATTATCCTCGTCAACCAATATTTCCTTCAAGGATGTGCAATAAGCAAATGCAAAGGGGCTCACCTCCAAATAACGTGTAATTGTAATTGTTTCAATAGAGGTGCATCTTGCAAAAGAGGCTGTGCCTATTGTATCTAAGCTCAACGGGAACACTACATCAGTCAAATTTGCACATCCCTCAAAGGTGTTTGAGCCTATGCTATATAGGTTGCTTGAGAATTGAACATTTTTAATTGCTGTGCAGCCTTTAAAGGCATAATCATCTATTCTGTGTACGCTTTCCGGTACAACAAAGCTTTCGCTTGTTTTACCTATGGCATAAGCAACAAGAGTTTCTTCGTCAAAGCTATACAAGTTACCGTCTATTGATTTATATACCGTGTTTTCCTCTGCAACATTTATACTTGTTAAATCGGGACAGTTAGCAATGCAACGGTATTCTATCTCGGTTATAGTTTTTGGTATAGATATGCTCTTTACACCGCTAACATTTTCAAATAGCCCTCTAAGCAGCTTAACAACGCTTTTTCCGTTGCACTCCTCTTTAATTTCAATGCTTTCGCCATAGCCACTCTGTATTTCGGATACGTAGTAGCAGGTGCCACTCTCGTCTAAGGTATAAACCACACCGTTTATAACAACTCTTGATTCATCAACTGCGTCATCACCATTGTTGTTTGAATCTTCATTATTGCCTGAGCCGTCATTATTGTTTGTGTCATCGTTTGCGTCGTCGCTTGTGTTGTCGCTTGTGTTGTCGCTTGTATTGTCGTCATTTGTATCGTCATTGTCTGTGGTGTTATCACTATTGTCAAGATTTCCACTATTCACTGTGCTACTTACTACGTTGTCCCCATTATTTGATATGCCGGAGCTATTTGCAGAAGGAGTGCTATCGCCATTATCCTCATTGTTTCCACAAGAGCTAAGCACCATAGCAAATACAGTAAGTGATACAACCAATGCCAGTAAAATTTTTAGTGTTTTCATTTTTTGCTTTCTCCCTTCGTTGTAATCAAAAGCCACCCTTGGCTCTTTATTTTATTATAGCACTATAATGTAAAAATTTCAACCTCTTTAGATGTTGACCTCATCTTTGCAGAATCTATACTGCCATTTACATTGTAAAGCTTCTAAGCACTGCTTGTCAATTCTTCTGTCGATGCGTACGCGTTCAAGATTCTTCGCTACGCTCAGAATGACAGAAAGAATGTATGATTAACAAAGTGAGGACACAGTGACAAAGAGAGCTATGCGCTTTCAACTAACTTGATTAGCGCTCCGGAGCCTCTTGACAGACGGAAATAAGCTTCTATATCTCATAGCTATCAACGCAAAACCACACGGAAAGCTCCGTGTGGTTTTGTTGTTATTTTAAACCTAAAACGTCAAGTATACTTGTTCTTACCTCGGCAGAGGTTTCGTCTACCTCGTTAACTGATGAAGCAAGAATTATGTCGCTTGATTCAATTTTTTCGCTTATATATGTTGGCTTTGTATATTTCATGCTACCTTGCTCTCCTTTGCTTTGTTATAGGAAATGCCTGTTACTGTGTCGCTCATTCCGTTTTCCTGCTCGTACTTGGTTTCCTCACCGTTGCATACGTAAGCAGAAATTACAAGCTTTACGCCCTTTAGCTCGTCAGAAATATCGGTAAGAATAAAGTCGTAGTAAAGATATTCGTAATCGCTTAGGTTATGCTTAACCACCTTGCCTGTGTTAAGTGTAGTTTCCTTTCCTGAATTATCAAGAGGTTGTTTGCCACCAAGATAATCATATGAAGCAAACAAAGCACCGATTTCAAGCTTTTTGCCCGTTAATTCCTCGTAGGCTGTTTTTGACTCAATGTCAACATCAAAGCCAAAGGCGATTTGACCCGCCTCGTTAAAGGAGTAGCCCTTAAAGGTAAAGATATTGTCTCTTAACGTTGTTTTGTAATCCCATACAACGGGACAGCTTGATTTGTTCCACTCTGCATGCCATGTGCTTGGCTGACTTGCAAGCTCGGTATAAATTGTAAGCTCGGTACAGTATTCAAATACATACATTCCAATTGATGTCACACTCACGGGAATTATGATTTTTTCCAAGCCGGTGTTATAAAATACTCCTCGTTCAAGGGTGGTTATTGACTTAGGCAATGTAACTGCCTTCAAATTACTGCTGTTACAAAACGCATCCGTGCCTATGGTTGTGCAGGAGCTATTAGCCTCAAACACGATAGCCTTTAAGTTACAGCCAACGGTATTGAAAAGACGTGCGGGGATTCTTGCAACATTCTTACCCACCTTAAATGTAAGACCGCTTGTATTTTCGCCTGCATACTCAAATGCATGATTGTCTTCACCCATATCATCCATTAAAGTGGCATTGAAAGCAACCTGCTCTAAAGCACGGCAATAACGAAAAGCACTATAGCCTAAGGTCTTTAAGCCCTGTGGCAGGGTTACACTCTTTAACGATCCGCATCCCTCAAAGGCACACGGTCCTATGTATGTAACATTTTCTAAAATTACAATTGAATCCAAGCCCGTTTGATAAAAAGCTCCGTGCTCTATTGTTGTAAGAGATGTTGGGAGAGTTACAGACTTTAAGCTAAAGCAATTGCAAAATGCACTTTTGTCAATAATTGTGCAAGAGCTATTAGCCTCAAACACAACCGTTTTCAAGTTAAGCTTTGTTGGATCCTTTACATGAAAAAGATTTGACGGAATTATTTCTACCTTATTTCCTATATTTACGGTAATACCATCCGTATTAACTCCTGTGTATTCAAACACATAGTGACTGTCGCTAAAGCCATTTAACCTTGTTGCATTAAAATTGATTTCCTTTACGCCACCACAGCCTTGGAATGCACCGTGACCTAAGGTAACAACGTTACTACCTATTGTTATGCTTTCTATGCCATCACACTGGGTAAAGGCATATTGACCCACACTTGTAACACCGCCCTCTATTGTAACAGAGCTAATTGTTAATCTGTATGAAGCATGCCAAGGTGCTGAATTCCAGCCCCAGCCTGCCATATTTCCCGTACCGGAAATGGTTAGGGTGTACATTTCCTCGTTTACGGGGTCAGCATAAAGATACGCTGTTACACTATCGTTTTCAGTCGCGGAAATATCCCAAGCTTCCACGGGATCGGCAGCGCTTACGGTAATTGCAAATAATACGGTCATTATTGCGATTAAACAAAGTGATAACAAGGTTTTCCTTTTCATAAAAATCTCTCCTTTAATAATATTTTGATTTCGGCAGAATCTATAAGTACTGTCGTTTTCATTATAGAACTTTTAAGTTCTAATGTCAATAGTACTTTTAAATTCTATGATAAGATTTTTCAAAGGAGTGTGAAAAAATGACCTATTACCAAAGATTAAGGGATTTGCGTGAGGACAGGGATTTAAAGCAGATTGACGTTGCAAACGTTCTTAAAATTGAGCA
>JAFTZI010000015.1 GCA_017461055.1 Clostridia bacterium
CCCTTGTGTAGTAGTAAATGATGTGTTCTGTGTCGCAACACAGTCCTTGGTATAAGTATAGCGGATTTATAGGTCAATGTCAAGATGTTTCCGCCAAAAAATCCAAAATTTTCATTAATTTTCAATCAAATGAGCCACAAAAAGATATTTTGGCTTTTTAACCGATGGGTTTGAGCCCTTGCGTTTTTAATCACGGCAAAGCCGTGTATGGAATCCGCAACTTGTTGCAGTATGGAATTGATTGCGCAGCAATCGTATGGAATCAAGCCGCAGAAAAAATTCACCTTCGGTGATGCCATACACCTGCGATGATTACATACACACTAACGCGTGATTCCATACCAAGCCTGCGGCTTGGATAAAAAAACGACAAATTTCTGTCGAAACTTGTCGTTTTAAAAAAAGATATTTTGGCTTTTTTATCGATAGATTTGAACCCGTATGTTAATGAAGCATCGCCTTACGTCGGATATGAAGCACTCGCTATGCTCGCATGAAGCATTTGCTTTGCAAATATGAAGCGAAGCGCACACTAACTTTCCCGTGAGCCAAAGGTTCGCTTAATAGGACGAAGTCCTGCTTCATTTTTCATGCACCGCAGGTGCGCTTCATTGAAAAAGCGACAAAATTATGTCGAATTTTGTCGCTTTTTCTTGGCCTACCCGATAGGATTTGAACCTACGACCTACAGAGTCGGAGTCTGTTGCTCTATCCAGCTGGGCTACGGGTAGATTTTATTAAGCGCAGCAGAAAACAAGATGCTTGTAAACAAATTTTAAAAAGCGTTTTCAAGCTCTCGCTCTCTCCCTCAGTCACCTTTGGTGACAGCTCTGCGCAGGGCACGCCACAAGGGTGTCTTGTCAGAATAATATCATTAAGTTAAGAAATTACAACTAAACCTCATCCGTCAGCAAAGCTGACACCTTCCCCTCCAAACAAAGGGGAAGGCTACATTGAGTTCCTTAGCTTAATCATATTGCTCGTTAAAAGGAGCCTTGTATAATGCTCAATTTTATTTTTTCCATTTCGCTTTTAACCGCTGTCTTACCATAGGTCAGCAACAAGCCATTCAAGGTGTAATAAGCAGCAGGATCTTAGCTGGTCGTTTACGGTTACATTAAATAAATTTGACAAATTGCTTCAAGTAGTCATCAGTTAGGTATTTTTCTATCTCCTCTACGGTGCCGATGAAGGATTTTTCCTTGACACGTGTGAATATTCCGTCGAAAATGCTCCATCGAATAGAGGACAGAATTGATGCTTCAATCCAATAATCAAAATGGGAATTCGGACACAGGGCTTCGAATTTTTTCATTTTCACATACAAATCAACACCGTCGGACACGTCGTGCCACAGGTCAGTAAACACATAATTGTAATTACCGTTCTTCATTTCGTTTTTTGCATAATCAAAGGCATCTGACTTGACAACTGTGATTTTCTCTCTATTGGGAAATTGAGGTAAGATATATTTATTAAACAGATCAATTACATTTTGGTCGCGCTCTACTACGGTTATACGGTCAACCTCATCCTTTTCGCTGACCATATATGCAAAATAGCCTATGCCAAGCCCGAAAACTAAGACACGTCCCTGCGCATTTTTGATAGGAGCCTTCATTGTTTCGATTTCATTTGGCTTAATTGCCATCCATTCTCTTCCGTTCTCAAAGACTGTGGGATATGAAAATTCCTTATCAAAATAGCCAATTTGGGGAATTTCTGTATAGTTGCTTTCGGTTATTATATCTTGATAAATAAATCCCTCATAGGGCTTATAGGATTGATAGCCTAAGCTCCAGCTTCCCTCTTGCTTTATTGGTATTTTGATGTTGGCAAAATACGGGTTATTCAGATACTCCTCGGGGGATAAGCGCTTAACACCCTTTGATAAATATTCCTTTTCTATTACCCTTATCTCGTCGTCATTTTCGGAAAAAACATTGGCTAAAAAGCTGATAAAGGCTTTTTCCTCACCCTCTTTATTACCGTTTGTAATGTCATCTATTATTTCTCGGGTTACTAAATCGGGGCAATTATTTAAATAGGATGCAACAAGCGTAAAAATATGAAAATTCATTTCTCTACGCTTGTTTATAAGTTCTATTCTTTTTTCCATCATCTGTCAAAGGAAGATAGGGCTGCGCCTATTACCGTGCTGAACTGGGCATTATCGGGAATAACAAAGTTCATATTGAACATTTTATTTAGGGAATCAAATATTTCAGGCGCTTGTGACATTTGTGTAAGGTTTCCTGTTAAAACAACGTCCTTAAGTCCAAAGGGCTTTGACGCAAAATACGCAACCATTCCAACGGTTTCAAATACCATATTAATAAGACCGAGGGCAAAGTCGTTTTGGCTTGCTGTTTCGCTTATATTAGCAAAGTTCGCCGCTGTCATTTGACTGCTTAGTCCTATGTCTTTTTTGGAAATGTCCTTGATTTTCAAGTCGATGTTAGTTATATCTCCAAGTCTTGCAAGCTCGTCAACAGTTTCTACCTTATTGACTCCAAGCATTTTTTTGGAAAGTCCCACAAGAGTACCGCCGCCAACGCCTGTACCGCCTAAATACTCGGGCTCACAACCGTCCTTTGCGTGTACAAGGGCTGTTCCTGTGCCAAGGCTAACTATAATTGCCTCGTTTAGCTGTGAAAGATAAAGTCCACCTAAGCCAATGCTTTTAAATTCGGGCGTATGCTCGCATTTAAGGTTATAAATGGGCTTATTTACATAGGACGCTCCAACACCGGTAATCATAACCCTTTCAATATCGGAAAGTCCTAAATTATTTGTATCTGTAAACTTACCAAATGCACCGTAAATAGATGTAATTGGGTCGTCTGCGGTTACAAACATTGGATGAATTAATTTTTTATTTTTGTCAAAGCCCACTATTTTAGTAGTGCTTCCGCCAATATCTATTCCAACTACAACTCCCATAATATGAGCCTCCTTAAATTGCTTTTACCTATTTTACCACATATTGCATTAAAAATCAATACTATAAAAATACAAAAGAAAAATCAGACTTTATTAAATAATATCAAAAAAGCTTGTGGGAAGCCCACAAGCTTTTTACTATAATTGTATTTCGTGTCCTTGCTCGGCTGATTTGTACAGCGCTTCCAAGATTTTTACCATATTTACGCCCTGCTCGGGTGTAAAGTCCGGCTCTGCCTCACCCTTTATTACATCAATAAAGTGTCTGATATTAGCCTCGTGATGCTGCATTCCTCTGTAATCGTCAATGTCGGGACGCAAGCATACGTTTGTTCCGCATTCCTCGGTATAAACCTCGAATTTTCTGTCAATTCCTGACATTCTTGAGCCTGCCTTTTCACCGCGAAGCTCTACAAACATTTGGTCCTCGGCAATGTTAGATGCCCAAGAAAACTCAATTTGCAAGCAAGCTCCGTTATCAAAGCGAATAAAGCCCATTGCCAAATCCTCAACATCAATTTTTGAATGTGAGGTATGTGGGAATTTTAAGTATGTACATCCTGACACGGTAACAGGCTTTGCATTACCCATTAAGTACATAGCAAGGTCAATAATGTGAACGCCTAAGTCGATTAACGGTCCACCGCCTGCCTGCGCCTTATCTGTAAACCATCCGCCCCAGCCGGGAATACCGCGGCGGCGTATCCAGCCGCATCGGCCTGCATAGATTTCACCCATTTTGCCTTCTTTAATATATTGCTTTAAGAACTTAGTCGACGGACGGTAACGGTTATTTCTCATAACCATTAATGTTTTACCGCTTTTTTCAGCAGCCGCCTTCATTTTTTCAGCCTCGCTAACGCTTACAGCATCCGGCTTTTCGCACATTACGTTTACGCCCTTTTCAAGAGCATAAATGGCTGCTATGGAGTGAACGTTATTGGGTGTGCAAATATCGACAGCATCCAATTCTTCCTTATCAAGCATTTCCTTAAAATCGGAATACAGTCTTGCATTCGGATATTTAGCCTTTACCTCGTTTAGTCTGTTTTCGTTTATGTCGCAAAGAGCGACAATTTCCGCACCGTCAATTTTGTCATAAGCAGGCAAATGCACGCCTTGGCAAATTTTACCTGTTCCGATTATTCCTATTTTTAACATTATTTTTCCTCTAATCTTGCAACCCAAGGACATTCAAGCGGGATTCTTGGGCAAACAGGAGCTGCCCATCTTGCTGCGTTTGTAAGAATTTTTTGTACTGTTGGGTTATAGAAGGTTGGATAGGATTCGTGACCGGGCTGGAAGTAGAACACCTTACCGTTTTCTCTGTGCCAAACGCAACCTGAACGGAAAACCTCACCGCCGTTATACCAGCCGATTAACAAAAGCTTATCAGGGTCGGGAATACCAAATGGCTCGGTATATGTTTCCTCGCCCTCTAATTCAAAAAATCTGCCCTCAACACCCTGCATAATTGGATGGTTGTGGTCTAAAATCCAAAGTCTTTCCTTATCGTCGCTTTCTCTCCAGCCAAGGTTACAGGTTGTTCCCATTAAAAGCTTGAAGGGCTTTGAGTGGTGCGCGGAGTGAAGGAATACAATACCCATACCGCTTAAAACCGCTTCCTTAACCTTTATAGCGATTTCGTCGGGCACATCTCCGTGACGTACGTGACCCCACCAAAACATAACGTCTGTATTATTTAAAAGCTCGTCGGTAATGCCGGCATTTTCTCTTAGCTGTTTGTTTTCATCATAAAGTGTTGCAGTTGTTACAACGATATCCTCGTTTGTACCGAGAAACTCAGCTATTGTGCTATGTATACCCTTTGGATATACCTTTCTGATTCTTTCTTCCTCTTGCTCGTGGCAATACTCATTCCAAACTGTTACTCTAATCATTTTAAAGCTCCTTGATTATATATAATTGCAGGCAAAGCCTACAAGGTAAGTATATCATACAAGCGCTTATATTTCAAGTAAATACATAAAATTTATTGACAAAAATACTCAAAAATGGTAACATAAAATAAACTGAGAAAATGAGGTTTACATATGGTTTCTTTAGGTAATGATTGGGACACTCTTTTGAAGGATGAATTTCAAAAGCCCTACTATCTTAAAATACGCAGCTTTTTAAAGGAAGAATATTTTTCAAGGACGATTTTTCCTCCTATGCACGATATTTTTAACGCATTAAAATACACTCCCTTCAAGGACACTAAGGTGGTTATTTTGGGTCAAGACCCTTATCACGAAGTAGGACAGGCTCACGGTCTTTCCTTTTCTGTGAAAAAGGGAGTTAAAATTCCTCCGTCTCTTGTAAACATATATAAGGAGCTAAATAGCGATATCGGAATGGAAATTCCAAGTCACGGAGAGCTGACCTCTTGGGCTACTCAAGGTGTTTTACTTCTCAATGCCACCTTAACTGTGCGCGAAGGACAGGCAAACAGCCACAAGGACATTGGCTGGGCTACCTTTACCGACAATGTAATTAAGCTGCTTAACACAAGCGAACGACCTATTGTTTTCATTTTATGGGGTGGAAATGCAAGAAGCAAAAAAGCATATATTACAGGAAAGCACCATTTAGTGCTTGAGGCTGTACATCCATCGCCCCTGTCTGCATACAACGGTTTTTTTGGCTGCAAGCACTTTTCCAAGGCAAATGAGTTTTTAAAGCGTACCAATCAATTACCTATCGATTGGAACAGCGTAAATGAATAAAAACGGGCACATTAGCTTTTGCTAACGTGCCTGTTTTTTATTGTTTAAATTGGCTTTCCTGCACCTCGCACCCTTGCTTCGCCGGAGTTAAAGGTGTGTATTGTGCCTTTACTGTCCTCAACTATTAAATTAGCGTTTTCGTCTATATCAATGGCTATTCCGTTAATACATTCGTTGCCGACGTACACGTCTACCTCTTTACCGATAATGCAAGAGCTTTCTTTGTATGTCTTCATATATTCCTTATGCTCTAACCTATAATAGTACTTAAAAAATCTGTTAACAATCTGGGCGCAAAGCTTATATTTAAAATCGCTCGGGCATTGGTTTTCGTACACGCCACAGGCAATTTCTTCAATTTCCTTGTCAAAGCCGCCCTTTGGCGGGCACAGATTAACTCCTATGCCTATTATGGCATATTGCAATCCTTTGCTGTTTAAATCAATGGCGGATTCGGTTAAAATGCCACAGCATTTTTTATCATTTATATAAATGTCGTTAACCCACTTTATTTCCGCTTTTTTGCCGCTTAGCGCCTCTATTGATTCAAGAACTGCCACAGCGCCTGC
Source organism: Clostridia bacterium (assembly GCA_017461055.1). Taxonomy (GTDB): domain Bacteria; phylum Bacillota; class Clostridia; order Oscillospirales; family CAG-272; genus RGIG2000. Next base: position 6,242 of record JAFTZI010000015.1, read on the forward strand.
CACTGTTATATTGACGCATTCCTCGGCTTGAATTTTGGGACGCAAAATTATTGACATATAAAGTCCGTTTTCACTGCTTGACAAAAAGCTCCTGCCCATACGGCCCTTACCATTTGTTTGAGATTTTACTATTACAACGCTTCCCTCGCCCTCGCCATTTTGGCACAAACCCTTGGCAATGGCGTTAGAAGAGCCTTCCTTACTATATATGTAAATTTTGTGTTCCCCGTCAAGCTCCTTTTTTATACTGCGCTCGTCAAATATAAAATCACTTATTTCTCTTGTTTCCATAAAACTCCTGTTAAAATCTTATAAAGAAAGCTGACCCCAAGGTCAGCTTTCCATTTTATTCACCATAAAGCTCGGTAACTATTGCGTTTCTTTCACTTGCGTAGTCACATATATATCCAGGACCAACGCTTTCTCTACCCTCCATGTTACCAACAGGTAATGCTTCAATAGAGCCAAGAACGGATGTACCGACTTCTATAAGAGCGCCAACGTCCTCTCTTACAACATATACTGTTGTTTCATCAAGAGCCATATCCAAAGCAGTCTTAATACCGCCAAAGCCCTTTTCAAAAATTGCTGTGGTGAGCTGAGAAAGAACTGTGTTAGCGGCATTTGCCTTACCGTCGCCTGCGCCTCTTAAATAAGCAAGCGTCTGCTTACCGTCAAGAACAATTCTGCCCTTTTCCAATTTGACAGGCTGTGCCATATCGTCACCGCTCAAGCCCTTGGATTCATTAAATGATGCAATGTCGCTATTAATCTTATCAATTTCATCATTGTCAGCACTAATTGTAATCGCTCCGAATTCATCTATCATTTCAACAAAGGCTGACATATTCAAGCTAACGAAGCCGTCAATTTGAACACCGTAGTTTTGAGAAATGGTATCTGTCATAAGCAATGGACCGCCTAAAAGGTACGCATCACTTAAAGGTCCTACACCAACGGATGGAATGTATACAAGCATTCTTGTTTCAAAAGCAAGATATGTAACATGCTCCTTTTCCTTGTCAACAGAAGCGAGCATTATAATATCTGCACTTGCGTCATTTGATTCACCAAACTGGTCAACACCGTAAATGGCGTATGTATATACGTTTTCATCGTTCTTCATATCAGAAGCGGAGCGCGCATAGTTCAACAGAACCGCATCGTAAGCCTTATGAAGCTCCTCGTTCTTTGAATAATATGCTTCATTATCTACGTATAACGGCATTTGGCTAAGCTTTTCCTGATTTATTACCCATTCGCCCTCAAACACCGTCACCTTTTCAAAGTAGCTGTTAATAACCACATTGACAACTAAAAGAATCAGTGTAAGAACAGCTAACACAATCAAAGCTATGATGGCAGCCTTTTTGAATGGGAATCCTCGCTTAGAATTAGCTAAAACTGAATTTTCTGCTATTGCAGCATTATTTGTGCTTTTAATATCACTCATTGCGAATCCTCCTCCTAAAATTAAGAGTATATTATATATTAAATTATATAACAAATTAAAAGGGTTGTCAACACTTTTTTAGCATAAAAGCATAAAATGTTTCCCTATTTTTTGAATTCCTTTAAGAAATAAATGCTGTTTTCGTCAAGACATATAGTTTTTTGGTTGAGATAGGATATACTATCATCCACTGTTTCAAATGTGAGCTTATAGGAATACAGGGCTTGGTGCTTATAGCCTTGCCTTCTGTCCTTTTCGTTTATTCCGTATTTTCCGTCGCCTAAAAGCGGGTTTCCGATTGATGCCATATGAGCCCTTATTTGATGGGTTCTTCCTGTGACAAGCTCGATTTCGACCAAGGAAATGTCCTTTTCGCGATTGTAGAAAATTGACTTGTATTTAGTTATGATTTCCTTTGCTCCCTGTACCTTGTTTTTCAAAACACGAACCTTGTTGTTTTTGCTGTCTTTTATCAAAAAGTCGCACAGAGTGTCTGCTTTTTTAGGTAATGAACCATGAACCGCACACAAATATTTCTTTGTGATTTTGTTGTTTTTTATTCTTTCATTAACATCACGCAGCGTTGCCGCATTTTTTGCGGAAATTACTATTCCTCCGGTATTTCTGTCTATACGGTTGCAAAGCGCGGGGGAGAAGGAATTTTCGTTATTCGGAACATATTCACCCTTTTGAGCAAGATATGCTTGAATGTGGTAAATTAGCGTGTTTCTGTCCTTTACATCTCCGTCACCGCTGACCGTACCGTCACCGTCACCGCTATGGACTAAAATTCCCGGTGCTTTATCACATATTAAAAGGTTTTCGTCCTCATATACGATTTTCAGATCGGTTTTAATGCTCAAAAGCTCGTTGTCTGTAATTTTTTCGGAAAACAGGTCCTCGTTTAAGAACATTTGAACGGTATCGCCTTCATTTAAAATTTGCTTCTGCTCAGCTCTTTTTCTGTTAACCTTGATTTTTTTCAAGCGAATTGCCTTATACATTAAGGAAATGGGCATACCCTTAACTGCCTTTTGCACAAATTTATCAAGGCGCTGTCCTGCGTCATTTGAATTGATTTTAAATTCTCTCATTTTTCCTCTGAATTGTTTGATTTATACCTATATTATAAGGTGCTTTTTCTTAGTTTTCAAGTGAATTTTTATTTTTTTATTTACAAGCACCGTTTTTTGTGCTAAAATACTTAAAATCGTATTTTGATGGGTTGCCTTTGGTTAAGGGGGGATTGTATGCTTAAGGCTTGTATATACACACTTGGTTGCAGGGTGAACCAATATGAAAGCGATGCTATTGCCAAGGAGCTTAAGGACAACGGTGTTTCTATCGTTAATTCAAGCGAGGCTTGTGATATCTGCATTATTAACACCTGCTCCGTAACCGGCGAAAGTGACCGAAAATCCAAGCAAATCATTCGCAGATTGATTAACAAAAATCCCAATGCTGTTATTATTGTTACAGGCTGTTATTCTCAAATCAATCCACAGGATGCATTAAATATCAAAGGGGTTAATCTTGTTTGCGGAAACAACGACAAATCCAAAATAGCAAAAAAGGCTTTGGAGCTTGTAAAAAACAGGTCTTTAAATTGTGAGTTATTTGAGTCAGACCTATACTGTGGCAAATTTGACACTATGAGTGCAGGCGCTCCCTTGTCACGAACAAGAGGCTTTATTAAGATACAGGACGGATGTAATTCCAAGTGTGCGTATTGCATCATACCCTACGCGCGAGGAAGTGTTCGCTCTGATTCAAGAGAGAACATTTTAGCCGAGGCTAATAAAATAGTTGGCGAGGGCTGCTTGGAAATTGTTTTAACGGGAATTGAGACCGCCGCGTACGGAACAGACCTGAAAAACGGATACTCCCTCGGGGATTTATTAGAAGAGGTCAACGGAATTGACGGTCTTAAAAGAATACGCTTAGGCTCTCTGGACCCTTCTTCCATTACCAAGGAATTCGTTGATAAAATTAAGACTTTAGACAAGGTAATGCCACATTTTCACATTTCTATGCAAAGCGGTTGCACAAAAACCTTAAATGAGATGAAGCGAAAATATAACATTGATATGGCAGAGAAAAACATTCACTACTTGAAGGAATGTTTTCCTGACCTTATGCTGTCTGCCGATGTTATAACGGGCTTTCCTAACGAAAGTGATGAGGACTTTTGTAAAACTCTCGAATTTTTCAAGGATGAGGAATTCTTGCATTTGCACATTTTCCCTTATTCAAAAAGAGCAGGCACTGTGGCGGCAACTATGAAAAATCAAGTACCCGAAGCTATTAAAAAAGAACGCTTGCATATGCTCGAGGAGCAACAAAAAATGATTAAGTGCAAGCTTTTAGGTGATTTTATTTTGAATAACGGTTCCACCGAGGTTTTATTTGAAAGCTATGATGGGGAGTATATTCTTGGTCATACGCCTAACTTTATCGAGGTTAAGGTTAAAAGCGACCTTGCCCGTGGCAATCAAATACTGAATGTGAAAATGACACATACCGATGGCGAGTACGTTTTTGGTGAGATTATAGAATAAAAAATACACACTCTTTAGCGTGTTATCCTTAACGGAGAACACGCATCGAGATAAATCCTGATGGGATTTTCGATATGTTGCTGACGCAACTCGATATGCCTACGGCTCGGTATGTTTGCTACGCAAACGAGGGATTTATCTCATATCGAATTGGCGCGGAGCGACAATATATCGAGCTTGAGCGCAACGAAAGCATATCGAGTCAACAAAGTTGACATATCGACAGAAGGAAAAACAAGAGCAAGAATAGAAGGATTTGTTTCCTTTTACTCTTGCTCTTTCTGCTTGTAATATGGGTTTGGGCTTAGCCATTTTGCGTTTGACTAGTCAAATGCGATGCTTGCACTTTTGTCAAAGTGTAAATTTTCCGCTAAGAATATCACCCATTGATTAAGTGTGTATTTTTCATTTATTTGTTGTCCGTTTTAGTGCTTTCGGCGAGTGTATTTACTAAGCCTACAACGCCTTGAAGGTCGCTTGGAATAATAACCTTAGTTGCTTGACCGTCTGCTACCTTTTCAAAGGACTCAAGCTTTTTAAGGGTTAAATATTCGCCACTTGGAGCAGCCTCGTTAATAAGACGGATTGACTCCGCTTGCGCTTGATTGATTTTAAGAATAGCCTCTGCTTCACCCTCGGCTCTTCTGATTCTTGCTTCCTTTTCAGCCTCTGCGTGAAGGATTGCCGCCTGCTTTTCAGCCTCGGCAGTTAAAATTTGGCTTTCCTTTTTACCCTGCGCTACAAGAATGTTACTGGACTTTTCACCCTCTGCACGAAGAATTGCCTCACGTCTTTGACGCTCAGCCTTCATTTGCTTTTCCATTGCATCCTGAATTTCTGCAGGTGGCTTAATGTTCTTAAGCTCTACTCTGTTTATTTTAATGCCCCAGGGGTCTGTTGCCTCGTCAAGAATAGAACGAATTTTTGCATTTATTGTATCTCTTGAGGTTAATGTATTGTCAAGCTCCAAATCACCTATGATATTACGGAGTGTTGTGGCTGTTAGGTTTTCGATTGCGGCAATTGGATTTTCAACACCGTAAGCAAAGAGCTTCGGGTCTGTTATTTGGAAAAACACAACTGTGTCAATCTGCATTGTTACATTGTCCTTGGTAATAACGGGCTGGGGTGGGAAATCTGCCACCTGCTCCTTCAATGAAACCTGCTTTGAAACCTTATCTAATACCGGAATCAAGAAGTGCAAGCCTGTGTCCCAAGTGCAAAGATAAGCACCAAGACGCTCTATTACATAAGCCTTTGATTGAGGTACAACCTTAATGTTTAAGATTACTACCACGATTGCGAAAATGACGATAATTACAGGAATTAACCACATAAAATCAACCTTCCTTTTCTTTTATTGAAACAACGGTTTTATTTCCGTTGATTTCTTCAACTATTACTACTGTATCAACAGGGATTACACTTTCATCCCTCGAGCGCGCGCTCCAAATTAAGCCATTTAGCTTGACAGCGCCTTGAGCCTTAACATTGTCAATTTCCTCTGTTACTATCGCTTCCTTGCCGATTATTAAATCCAAGTTTGTTTTATTACCCTCTCCGCTTTTGGAAAGAAGCTTTTTTGCAAGAGGTCTTGTTACAATTAGCAATACAAGGGAAACTACTGCAAAAATTACAACCTGCCAAACAATTCCGATGTCCTGAAAAATCACCTTAACAATTGCTGTAATTCCTGCACCTATGGAAAACCATAAGGAAAGAAGCTGAGTAGTAGAAAGCTCTATTACCATAAGCGCTATTGCAAGCGCAAGCCAAAACCATGCCATATATATTCCTCCTTTGGCTTTTTTCTTGTATCTTTAGTATACGATATTTATTTCAGTTTGTCAATAGACACAGGGTTGTTATTTTACAACTGACGGTTGATTTTTTGACAGTCTTGAAAGATATATTTCCATATTTTCGGAATAAGCGCTTTCCAAGCTGTATTTATCTGTACCGTAATCTACTCTGCATATATCTGTATTCGTCAAAACGCCAATGTATTCCTTAACGTTATTAAGAGTATACAGGGAGCTTTTTGACAAAAGGTCACTGTGTCCCTTTATGTTGCTTGCAACAATTGGCTTTTTTAAATGCATAGCCTCCATTATATTAAACGGAAGTCCCTCAATTTTTGAAGCGGACACATATATATCACAGCCTAAGATATATTCATATGCCTTTTTGGTAAAGCCTGTAATAAATACTCTGTCTTGTATACCCTCTTTTTTTATGTAGCTTTCGATTTTCTCTCGTCCGTCTCCGTCGCCCACTAGGGTTAAGGTATAATCTGGCAAGTGCTTCATTGCCTTGACTAAGAACATTTGATTTTTCCTTTTACTGATTTCGCCAACGAAGGCAAGAGAGATTTTGTCCTTGTCTGCCTTTTCGATTTTTGTGTCACATTCTCTAAAGCTAACACCCATACCGCAAGAAAAATACACGTTGCCCTTGCAAAGCTTGTTTTCCGAAGCTATTTTGTAGTCCTCTTCATTCATAACAACGATATCATCTGTTTGATTTTTAAGCATTTTTTCACAGGCAAGATATATCTTGTTATGAAAAAATCCGCAGCTGCCGCCAAACAGATAGCCGTGAACGGTATTTATTACGTACGGCCTTTTCTTAACACCTCTTAATGCCATTCTTACCCAAAAGGCGGCAAGAGATGTGTGTAAATAAACTGCGTCAAAGTTTTCCTTGTTCAGTATTTCTCTAATTTTGTATGAAAGCTTAAGGTTTTTAAGAGAAAGAGAACGCTTTTTAAAATCTATATTAAAGTCCGCTCCCTCTCCGCTTGCCATTACAAGGACATTATGTCCCTCTGCCTTAAAGCCCTCTATGTACGGACGGTGAAAGTTATTTATATGCACCATATTTGATGCGACAATTAATATTTTCATTTTACGTATTTTTCGTTTCTGTTAAACATTTTAAACGGTGTTGACACCAAAATTTTTATATCATTGAATAAGGACCAGTTTTCAATGTACTTAATGTCCATTTCAATTCTGCCCTCAATAGATGTGTCTCCTCTGAATCCGTAAATTTGCGCAAGTCCTGTTATACCCGGCTTTACCTGATGCTTTACCTTATAAAGCGGAATTGACTTGGAGTATTCCTCAACAAAGGTAGGAAGCTCAGGCCTTGGACCTACAATTGACATACTTCCGAAAAGAACGTTAAAAAACTGCGGAAGCTCATCAATGCCTGTTTTACGCATAAAGGTGCCGAATCTTGTTTTTCTTTTATCGGTTGGTGTTGTCCATGCGGTTTGCTCCTGCTCATTTACTCTCATTGAACGGAACTTATACATTGTAAATTTCTTGTTGTTTTTGCCTACTCTTTCCTGCTTGAATATAACAGGTCCCTTTGATGAAAGCTTAACTCCTATGGCTGCCACAAGCATAATAGGCGAGGTTAAAACTATCATAATTAAGGAAATTATTATGTCCATAACCCTTTTTATTGCTGCATTTGCAGGATTGTCAAGAGGAATATCTCTTGTATTGATTACGGGCAAGCCGCCTACCATATCAACCTGGCATTTGGACTTAAAGTACTTATATATATGCGGAACAATTGATGTGCGCACGCCTGCCCTGTTGCAAGAGTCCACAATGCTTTGTATCATATGCTCCTTATCGGTTGGCAAAGCTATTACAACCTCATATGGATTTACGCTTGACAAAATAGCTTCAAGGTCATCGTAGTTACCCAAAACATTAATGTCCTCACCGCTTCCGTCACATATATAGCCCTCTACTGAATATCCGTAGTGTGGATTGTCCTTTATCTGCTTTTCATATTCAAGGGCTCCGCTTCCGTTACCTACTATCAAAACGGTTTTTCTATGCTTTTGGCTTTTTCTTATGCTGTGTGATATTTTTACATATAAAACCTTTTTAATTGTCAATGCGAAGAAGGAAAACACTGCGGAGATAAACAACAGCTCATAATATTCGGTTCTGTTAGGAGCCAGTAAAACAATTACAAGGAGCATAGCGCACACCAAGAATAGCTGAACACCTGCTAATCTTGATATTGTTTTATGTAGCTTTTCAAATATTGCCAAGGAGTACATATCGCAAGCAAAATATACAAGTATAGAGCCGGCAACCGATATTAAGGAAATTATTAATGAGTTTTGGTTGAAAATATTTAAGTCTCTGTCTAAAATCAAAATTGCCAGGTAAACTGCGCCTGTATTGATTATTAAATCAAGTAATATGTTGCAAAACACCGCTGTTTTTCCAAAATTTTGCTTCATTTTGTCCCCTCCTTTTCAATAATAGCCTGACGAGATGCATAAAGTCCTCGCCAGGCTGTCCTTATTTATTCTCTGCTTTTTCCTTAAGAGCTGCCTCTTCTAAAGCCTTTTTACGTGCTGCTTCATCACTTTGCTTTTTTATTTCCTTACAATATGCCGCATATTCATCGCAAATCTGATTAACCTCACCGTAGCCTTTAACCTGTGAGTTTTCAATCCACAATGCCTTTTGACAAAGCTTTCTTATCTGGTCCATATTGTGAGAAACGATAACAAAGGAAACTCCCTTTGCACGCAGCTCATTTATTTTGTCTGAGCATTTACGTCTGAAGTTTTCATCGCCTACCGAAAGAATTTCATCAACCAAAAGGATAGATGGCTCAACATCAATAGCTATTGCAAAGCCAAGACGCGCTACCATACCCGATGAGTAGTTCTTAAGCGGTGTATTCATATGGTCGCCAAGCTCGGAAAAATCTACAATTTTCTGATATTTTTTGTGAAGCTCCTTCTTGGAATAACCAAGAATTGCTCCGTTTAAATATACGTTTTCCTTGCCTGTAGCCTCGTAATCAAAGCCTGCGCCGAGATTTAACAGCGGTGCAATTACGCCGCGTGTTCTTACAGAGCCCTCGGTTGGCTCATAAATATTGGAAATAATTTTCAGTAGTGTGCTCTTACCTGCGCCGTTATGACCGATAAGACCGATTGACTCACCCTTTTTAAGCTCAAAGCTGACGTTTTCAAGAACTCTTTCGGTCTTGCGTTCAAGCTTGCCCTTAACGAGTCTTACAAAAAACTCCTTAAGATTGTCAACCTTTTCATTAAGGCGATAAAAGTCCATACTGACATTTTCTACCTCAATGACGTTTTCACTATTTTTCATTATATGCTTTTTATGACTCTTAAACATTATCAATCACCGTAAAATTATATGTTGTAAATGAACTTGCGCTTTGTACCCATAAATATTGTGGCTCCTATGAGCAAAGTTGCTAAGCCTATTAAGTAAAGGGTAGCTGTTTCACCAAAGCCGGGCAACGACGCAGCCTCTATCATACTTGCAGATACTACCTCATTTGCAGCCTCCATGCTTTCAATTGCGGCTGCGTGAGCAGAGCATCTGTAAACAACATCTCTGAAATACTCTACATAATAATACATTGGATTCAGTCTTATGACTGTTTTCATCATAGCTCCGGCAGCTCCGCCGCCATCAAACATATTGATTGTGTAGAAAATTGGTGTTAAATACATCCAAAGGGTTAAAAATACATTATAAAAATGATTTATGTCTCTGAAGAATGTATACATAGCTGACAAAAGGAGTGATAAGCCGTAGCAGAACAAAAACAGAGCCGGCAAGCCGATAAACACTAAGAAAATGTTCAAGCTGAACACCGCTTGTCCCTGTATCCACACAACCAGCATAACACCCAAAAGCGCAATAAATGAAAATCCAAAATTAACAACTGCACTTAAGGAATATGACAGCGGGAACACATTGTAGGACATTTTGTTTTTTGTAAGCAAGCCGCGGTTTTGAACAATTGAGGGCAGCGACTGAACGGTTGCATTCCTCATCATACCGAAAACTATGTTACCGCAAAGAAGGTGCAAGGGGTATGTTGCCTGCTCAACAGGTGTTGTACCGCGACCGGCAAACATACTGCTGAAAACAAGGTACATAACAAGCATATTAAGAAGCGGATTAAGTATTGTCCAAAAAACACCGATTACGGAGTTTCTATACTGAACCTTAATGCTTCTTAAAACAAGCTGCTTAACAATATTGACATTTTTAACAAGTTCTTTTTTTTGGAAATCAAGCCATTCCTTAAATTCAGCTTTTCTCTCAGCCTTGAGAGTAGCTTTATCCATGTTACTATTCATAAAATCTTCCTATTCTTATATGCATCTCTTATATGCATCCTATACGCAAACCATAACAAGTAACTGTAAATTTGAATAACAAAGGGTCAACAAAACTCTATTGCAGACACTTAATTATAGCATATAATAATATGTTTGTCAAGTCGTGTGGATTTTTGCAAAAATTTGCTATGTCAAACGGTTATTTTGTCAAAAAATGTTAAGATTTTTCAATCTCGCCATAAATGTAGGAATAAAGATATAAAGAGCCTGTGCAAAGAACCGCTTTGCCGCTTTCCTTGGCTCTTTTTAGGGCGTTAATTACACCTGCTTCTATGCTGTCGTAGGAAAACGACGGTATTCCTTGATTTAAAAATTCTTGCTTGTAGTCCTGTGCTGACAATGCACGCGGATTAATTGGTGTTATACAGTGAGTCTCGCAGGCAATCTCACCCAGTCTTTTTCCTATATATGAGTAGTCCTTATCGGCTAAAACTCCTGTTAACACAATAAGCTTTTCCTTGCCGAAATAGTTTTTTACACTTTTAACGCACAAATCCACTCCCTCGGGATTGTGTCCGCCGTCAAAGATAACAAGCGGGTCACTTGATAGCTTTTCAAACCTTGCAAGCCAAGTGGCATTTTCCAAGCCATCATATATGCTTTCATTGTCGATTGAAATGCCAAGTTCTTTAAGGATTTTTATAGCTGTCAGGACATTTACGGCATTTATTACTTGATATTCTCCAAGGAGCTTGATTTTTATGTCTTTAAGCTCTTCAAAATCAAAAAAAGTGCCATCCAGTGTAGATAATTTCACATCAACGCCGCTTCTGTCAACCGAATAAAGCGGCGCGCATTTTTCTTCCGATACTGATTTAATCACGCTGTATGCCTCGTCGCTATTACCGCACCAAAGGCAAGGTACACCGTTTTTTATTATGCCTGCCTTTTCTCGTGCTATTTCACCGATTGTGTTTCCTAAAATTGAGGTATGGTCAAGAGAAATGCCTGTGATAACCGATAAAACCGATGTGCTTATTACATTTGTGGAGTCAAGCCTTCCGCCCAAGCCACATTCCAAAACGACATAATCACACTTATTTCTGCTAAAATATTCAAGGGCGATTGCTGTCACAAGCTCAAATTCTGTGGGCTTGTCCTTCATTTTATCGGCTATCGGCTTTATTTTTTCGGTAATTTCGCAAAGCTCACCGTCGCTTATCATTTCACCGTTTATTTGCATTCTTTCATTAAAGCATTTTATATACGGTGATGTATATAAGCCTACCTTGTAGCCTTGGGAGATAAGCACGCTTGAAAGCATTGAACAAAAGGAGCCTTTACCGTTTGTGCCTGCCACGTGGATGAATTTCAGGCTGTTTTGCGGATTTCCAAGGTAGGCGCACAGCTCCCTTGTTCTTTCAAGTCCCGGCTTGCAAAAGGTCCAATTAACCGAATGAATATATTCAAGTGCTTCTTTTATGTTCATATTATTTACCTGTATCCTACGATTTTTGCAAAGCTTTTTCTATTTAAAAGCAAGCATATTATTGCTATTTCAACGGGCGCTATTATGAGATATAGCGGTATACGCATTAAGGTGAGCCATTGATAAAATTGGAACAAGCCGATTGGCTTAATTATCATAGACCCAACTATGTGGGCAAGGGCGCCTGATACTATTATTTGCGTATTTCCCTTTTTCTTTATTACGTATTTTGAAATAATTCCCGAAACAACGCCTACCATTGTAGCACCAAGAGTAACTATCAGATTTGGCGGGTATGTCTGCGGGGACAAAAAGTAGCTTATCATATCAGAGGCTAAGCCTACAATGCCGCCTGCTATGGGGCCGAATATAATACCTGTCATAATGATTGGCAGATTTTCAAAGGTAATTCTGTAAAGTCCGAAGCCGAAATTTAAAAAGGTTTTACAAAAATACCCAATGACAACGCTTATGGCAATCATCATAGCTGTTGTCGTAATTTGCTTGATTTTTTCTTTTTTTTGCATAAAAAAACACCTCCTCAAATGAAATACAGATTTTGCACCATTTGTGGAGATGAGTCCAGCGGGATGCAATGTATGTACCGCAATTCAAGGTGAATTTTCGTTAAAGAGGCAACTCCCCGTCCTCTAAACACTTAACGCACATACATTTACTCTGTAAAATCCATTGAATAAATAATATCACAGTAATACTCATTTTTCAATACCCTTTACAAGTATTTTTTTGTTGTATCTTAAAAAAATTAACATTTTATTTGATTATAGTTATTGACAATTTTTATCTTTGGCATTATAATATAGCTGTAATTTGAGAATGTTTCTCAATTTGAGTATGAATTTGAAAAGGAGAAAATTAATGCACGAGCTTTGGCATCCATTTTATCACGCTTGCATTGATACATTAAAGGCTATTCCCTTTTTGTTTTTAGCCTACCTGCTAATGGAATTTATTGAGCATAGGGCATCATCAAAAATGGAAAAGGCTCTTTCTAAAATAGGGAACGGAGGACCGCTTGTCGGCTCGCTGCTTGGTTGTATTCCGCAATGCGGCTTTTCCGCTACTGCCTCCAATTTATATACTGCGGGATTAGTTACCGAGGGCACGCTTATTGCGGTATTTTTAGCTACAAGCGATGAGGCTATTCCAATTCTTATCTCTAACCCCTCCTCATATGATTCTATTTGGAAAATAATTATTGCTAAAATAGTTATCGGTGTGGTTATGGGCTTCGGTATAGATATTGCTCTTAAGCTTTTGAAAATTAAAAAGGTTAAGGTGGATATGTGTAAGGACTGTGGCTGTGAGGAAGAGGAAGGTATTTGGAAGCCTACGCTTATTCACACCTTAAAAACTACCTTATTTATATTTATCGTAAATATTGTTATCGGCTATGCTATTCACTTATTGGGCGAGGACAGGCTCAGTGAAATTTTGTTAAGTGGGCATTATGCTCAACCGTTTATTACTGCTCTTTTCGGCTTAATACCCAACTGCGCTATTTCCTCAGCTATTACTACTCTTTATATTAACGGCTCTCTTTCCTTTGGAGCTACAATTGCAGGACTGTGCTCCGGTGCGGGCGTGGGAATTGCTGTTTTGCTAAAGGCAAATCCAATTAAAAAGGAAAACTTACGTATAATCATTACTATGTATCTATCTTCCTCATTAATCGGATTTTTACTGATGATTTTAAATATTAATTAGGAGGTTAATATGATTTGTATTAAAGGTGTTTCAAAGAAATTCAAGAACGAAACTGCCATTGATTATACGGATATGACCTTTGAAGGCGGTAAGTCCTATATTCTTCTCGGTGCTTCGGGCTGCGGTAAGTCTACACTTCTTAATATGATTGCAGGTATTCTTTCTCCTGAAAAGGGAGAGATTACTGTTGACGGTGTTGATATAACAAAAATTACACAGAAGGAAAGGGACCTTATGCGTATTAAACGCATAGGCTACATATTTCAGGATTTTAAGCTGATTACGGAAATGACCGTTATTGACAATATTAACATTCTTCGCCTTGAGGGAGTTGACACATCGAGGGCTGACGAGGTTTTAAAATCCCTTGATATTCTTGACAAAAAGAATAAAAGGGTTAAAAATCTTTCCGGCGGGGAGAGGCAAAGAGTTGCTATTGCAAGGGCAATTGTTAAATCTCCCGACATTATTTTGGCAGACGAGCCTACGGGAAATCTTAATTTTGCAATCGGCGAAGCTGTTATTAAGCAGCTTACAGAGGTTGCTAAGGGTAAAACCTTAATTGCTGTAACCCACGATGACAGGCTTTGCAAGTACTTCGATTATGTAATTGATATGAATGAAATGACAGGGGGTAGATACGATGCTTAAATTTGCCCTTAAAAATATGGGAATTAAAAAGGTTCAGATTATTCTCATTGTTATTTCAATTGTTATTTCGGCTGGTGTTGGCGTTCTTGCGTTTAATGTTTCAAGTCAGGTAAGTGACGGTATTGAGAGTAATGCAGGCTATTACTCATTAATAATAGGTCCTGCGGGCAGCAAAACTCAGCTTGCTATGAACTCTATGTATTTTACGGATGAGCCGCTTGGCACTATTCCCTATTCTGTTGTTAATGAGCTTTTGGCTGATAACCGTGTTACCTCTGCTATTCCTTATGCTATGGCTGATAACTACAACGGCTCCCGTGTTATAGGAACTACCTCAGCGTTTCTTAAAGAAAAGGCTTTGGGAAGCGGCAATATGATTGATGATAAAAGCACATGTCAGGCTGTTGTCGGCTCGTCTGTTGCTAAACAAAACGGATTAAAGGTTGGAGATGTGATTTACACAAGCCACTCTGCAACCGAAGGCAGTGAGCATAACAAGGGCATTACAGTTGTGGGTATTTTAGAGGAAACCTTTTCAGTTTATGACAAGGTAGTATTTACTCAAATTCAGACCCTTTGGGAAATGCACGACCACGGCGGTGAGGAAAGCGAGCACGAGGACGAGCATATGCACGGTACTGTTTGCGCTATTTTGGTAAACACGAAAAATCCAAGCTATGCTATGCAGTTAACAAATGAGTATGACGGTAAGGTTATGGAGCACGACTCCGAAAGCTTTACCTTACAAGCTGTGGAGCCTATGCAGATTGTACGCGATGTTTTGAGTGATGCTGACGACACAAAATATATTGTTTTTGTGCTTTGCGCTATTATTCTTATAATGAACATAATTGTAATTTCGATTATTACTCTTTTGAATATGTATCACTCCGCTAAGGAAATTTCGCTTATGAGGTTAATTGGCATAAGCATGAAGAAGATAAATCTTTTGTACATTATTCAAAACAGTATAATAGGACTTGTATCCACGGTAATTGCATTTATAGTTTCAAGGCTTTGCCTTGTGCTAATGGGCGATTATGTTGCTTCTATGGGCGTTGTTCTCAACACGAGCAAGGTTTATTTGCCCGAAATACTTATTCTTGTAGGTATTTTCTTAATAAGTGTAATTCCAACGGTTATTTGCACCTTTGTAATGGCTAAGCGTGACAGCTTGGCGGAATAGGAGCGTTATGAAGTTATTTATTAAGTTTATTTGTGTTTTAATGTGTGCTCTTACCTTAATTCCACTTGTTGCTTCCTGTGGAAACGGTGAATACACAAAGCTGAGCTTTAAATCCACACTCAGCTATGATTATTTAAAAACCCTTGATGGCAAAAAGGTAACTATTAACGGTTATATTGCCACATCCTCTCCTGTTGACGGCTCATTTATTTTCTTAATGAATATGCCATATCAAAGCTGTCCCTTCTGTGTTCCTAACACAACGGAGCTTTCCAACACCGTTGAGGTTTACCCTAAGTCAGGAAAGAAGCTGAGCTACACTGCATCCGCTGTCAGTGTAAAGGGCACGCTTATGGTTGCGCCATCGGTTGATAAGTTCTTTACTGACAGATACGGCTATCAGTTCAATTTTAAAATTGTTGATGCTGAATATGAGGTTTTAAGCAGTGAGGAAATGGGCGCT
The DNA here is from genome assembly GCA_017461055.1 of Clostridia bacterium. Classification (GTDB taxonomy): domain Bacteria; phylum Bacillota; class Clostridia; order Oscillospirales; family CAG-272; genus RGIG2000. The sequence goes on from JAFTZI010000015.1 coordinate 21,918, forward strand.
AACTTTGCTGTGTGGGAAAAATTCTCTCAATCGGGTGTGATTGACGAAATTTACAAAATGTATGATTACGTTGACTTTGTATGTAAGTGGAACGAATACTTTATGGACAACAGAACAGACAGCGACGGAAACTATGTTAAGGGCTTTTATTTTAATGCGGCTGATGCTAAGAGCTACATAAATGAGGGTGCGCTTAAATATGCTACCGACCCCGAATATTTTAACAATCTTGTAAAAAAGGTTGAGGCAATTGATACGGCTGCCTTCAGTCAGCTTGTTGAAAATATAAGACAGGCAGAGGCTCTTGCCACAAGGGCGCTTAACAAGCTGAACAACGGGGAATATTCCAAAGGTGAGCTACAATATATTGAAAAGTTTGACATAACCGATTATATCTACACAATTAACGGTGGCGAGGAGCTAAAGTCAGAGCTTAATGAGATTTACAAGGGCTTTGAAAATTGGCTTGGTAGCTGGGAGCTATAATTCAAAAATAATCACCGAGGCATTACAGCCTCGGTGATTTTTTAGATTAAATAAAAGCTGTCCACATAGCTTTTGCTACATGGACAGTTTTTTATTCGCCTACTATATTTTGTATTTCCTTGACGTTTACATCCCTTAGGGATTTTAGGCTTTGGTTTATTTTTAAGGCGGCGGCGACACCTGCCGCTTCGCCGATTGCCATAGCGATTGGCATTACACGGTAGTTGGAATGCGCTAAGTGCTTGCCGCTTATATTTCTGCCTGACAAAAGAAGATTTTCCACATTTACAGGTAATAAGCAGCCATATGGAATAGAATAGGCATTGGGCTGTGACCATTTTTTCTGTACGCCTGTTTCATCAAGGCTTGCCCCTGACATATTATGTACATCAAAGTTAAAGGATGCGTATCTTACCACCCAGTTATCAAAGCATTTTGCCTCTAAAATGTCCTCGGGGGTTAATGTTTGCAAGCCTTCAAAATGTCTTGTTTCTCTTACTCCTATTAGGGAAGCAGAGCTCATAAGCCAGCAATTTTCATATCCCGGGGCATACTCCCTTAAGAATTTGATTATCGGTTCAATTTGACTGCGGCAAACAAATACTGCTTTTGTAAGGCTTTGTCCGTCTGTTGCATCAATTTCAATTACGTTAGTCATATTACAGCAAACAGTACCCGGTGTAGACTGACGGTACAAAAGAACGTGTCCTGCGGGAAAGGGTAAAAGCTCATTTGCCAAATGCTGTAATTCTCCCTTTTCGGTTACAACCTCGGTTTCAAAGCTTTCCGGGAAAACCGCCCTTTCATAATCAACTCCACCGATTTTGAACATAAGGGTACAGGGCTGCATTTTACCGTCGCCCTCTCTGCCCTTGTAATAAGGCACGCCTGCGCGGGCAGCAACATCACCGTCACCTGTTGCGTCGATGACAACGTCTGCGTAAATAACGCCGCGTCCGCTTTTGTTTTCTACAATTACGCCCTTTATTTCTCCGTTTTCCACAATTGAGTCACAGACCACCGTGTAAAAAAGAACATCTATTCCCTTTTCCTTAACCATTTCGTTTAAGACGATTTTCATAACCTCTTGGTTTATGGTCATATCCCAAACGTTTTCCTGGTCCATCCCTGCCAAAAGCTGACTTTTTTCCTTGCATCTTTTTTGAATTTGAGTAAGGATTTTACTGCTTGACCAGCCTGTGAAGTGGGACATCATTCCTGCTGTGGCAACACCGCCTAAGCAGTCCTGCATTTCAATTATCATAGTTTTAGCCCCCTGCTCGCTTGCGCGAAGGGCAGCGCCCATACCGGCAGGGCCTGCGCCGCACACAAGAACCTGCGTTCTTGCAATTATAGGTAGCTCTTTTTCCTTTTCAATATACATACTCTACTCCTCCAGTTTATTAAGTCTTAGTGAGCATACGGTTATAACAATGAACGACACTGCGCATATAACAAAAAATACGTAGGATTTGGAATATAGCTGAAGAGCGCCGATTATGGCTGAAGCAAAACCAGTAAAAAATGACAGATTAACTGAGGCGTGGCTATACTTCTTTCTAACAAGTCCGTAAATTCCGTTGCCTGCGCCCAATACATTAAAGCCTGCCACAATAATCATTACTATCATAGTAAGGTTATATACATCGTGCTCTACGTACTGAATGATGTTTACGTAATATGATTCGGCGATTTTTTCACCGTTAATGTCCATTCTTATTTCACTTACGTGAATAAGCGGTAAAAAAAGCGCTAAGATTACTATTAGATTTGATAATATAATCGCAATATAAGCTTTGTTTTTCATTCTGTTCACCTCTTTAAAAATTGTAGCATATTTTATGTTTTACGTCAATAGATTTTTTGTACTTGACAAAACATAATTTAAGTGCTATAATCAAGGTGTATTTGGGCAAAGCATGTCCTGTTTGATTCAAGCGCACAGAGAGTTACACCGTGGCTGAAAGTGTAATCGCAATTGGCATTCAGGGTACCGGTTGCCGCATAACAAATACAATAGAATTAAGTTAAATCTCGGGTGGAACCGTGTAGAATTTTCTGCACCCCGACAATGCTTTGTTGCATTTGTCGAGGTGTTATTTTTTTGGAGGTTTTTATGAAAGCAATTATTAACGGTAAGGAAATTGAATTTGAGCTTGGTCAAAGCGTTTATGACGCTGCTAAAAATGCTGAAATGATTGACAGAAGCATTATTGCGGCATCTGTAAACGGTGAGCTTTGCGAGCTTACCAAATCACTGAGTGAGGGCGATAAGGCTGAGCTTTTAACCTTTGCAAGTCCAAATGGCAAGCACGTTTTCTGGCATACCGCATCCCACATTTTAGCGCAGGCTGTTAAAAGACTTTATCCCGAAACAAAGCTTACAATAGGTCCTGCTATTGAAAACGGTTTTTATTATGACTTTGATTCATCTGTTGCATTCTCCGCAGACGTTCTTAAGAAAATTGAGGACGAAATGAAGAAAATCGTTAAGGAAAACCTTAAGATTGAACGCTTTGAGCTACCAAGAGAGGAAGCTGTTAAGCTTATGGAGGAAAAGGGCGAGCCTTACAAGGTTCAGCTCATTAACGAGCTTCCCGAAAATGCGGTTATAAGCTTCTATCAGCAGGGTGATTTTGTTGACCTTTGCGCAGGTCCTCACCTTTTTGCAACAGGCGCTGTCAAGGCGCTTAAGCTTTTACAATGCACAGGAGCATACTGGAAGGGCGACCAAAACAACAAGCAGCTTCAAAGAGTTTACGGTGTTGCATTCCCTTCTAAGGATGAGTTGAATGCGCATATTACTGCTATGGAAGAGGCAAGAAAGCGTGACCACAACAAGATTGGCCGTGAGCTTGAGTACTTTACAACTGTTGACTCAATCGGTCAGGGCTTACCTATCCTTTTACCAAAGGGCGCACGTACAATTCAGCTTTTACAGCGTTGGATTGAGGATGAGGAGCAAAAGAGAGGCTATCTCTTAACAAAAACTCCTTTAATGGCGAAGAGAGAGCTATATAAGATTTCGGGACACTGGGATCACTATCTTGACGGTATGTTTGTCCTTGGCGACCCCGACGACTACACAAAGGAATGCTTCGCGCTTCGTCCTATGACCTGTCCATTCCAATATCAAGTATTTTTAAACAAAAAGCGTTCATACCGTGATTTGCCTATGCGTCTTGGCGAAACCTCTACTCTTTTCAGAAATGAGGACAGCGGTGAGATGCACGGTCTTATTCGTGTAAGACAGTTTACTATTTCCGAAGGACACTTGGTGCTTCGCCCCGATCAGCTTGCAGATGAATTCAAGGGCTGTCTTGAGCTTGCAAAATATTGCCTTGAAACTCTTGGTCTTTGGGAGGACTGTACCTTCCGTTTCTCACAGTGGGATCCTAAGCGCACAGACAAGTATGAGGGCACGCCTGAGCAATGGAATGAGGCACAGGAGGTTATGGGTAAGCTTCTTGACGAAATCGGCTTAGATTACGAAATCGGTATTGACGAGGCTGCCTTCTACGGTCCTAAGCTTGACATACAGTGCAAGAATGTATTCGGCAAGGAGGACACTATTGTTACTATTCAAATTGATATGCTGCTTGCAAAGAAGTTCGGTATGGAATATGTAGACTCCAACAATCAGCTTGCAACACCTTATATTATCCACCGTACCTCAATGGGATGCTACGAGCGTTCACTTGCTCTCATCCTTGAAAAGTATGCAGGCGCGCTTCCTCTTTGGCTCTCACCGTTACAGGCGGTTATTGTTCCTATTAATTCCGACTTTGATGATTATGCAAAGGGAATTGAGGCAAAAATGCTTGCACAGGGTATGAGAGTTGAGGTTGACTGCCGTAACGAAACTATGGGTAAGCGTATACGCGAGGCTCAGCTACAAAAGGTTAACTACGTGGTTGTAGTTGGCGCTAACGAAAAGGAAAGCGGAACCGTTTCCTTACGTGCGCGCGGCGGTGTTGACTGCGGTGTTATGCCAATTGATGAAATGGTTAATAAGCTCAAAGCCGAAATCGATGAAAAAGTAAGATAATTCGACAAAAAGCCTTGATAAAACAAGGCTTTTTACAAGGATAACAGGAGATATATATGGAACAAATAGAATCCGCTGCTTTATTTAACATAGGCTACGGTCTTTATGCAGTTACCTGCAACGACGGTAAAAAGGATAACGGACTAATTGTAAATACGCTTATTCAGCAAGCAAGCTCTCCTTTAATTTTAAGCGTTACTATAAACAAGCAAAATTACTCACACGATGTAATTAAAGAAACTAAAAGAATGAATGTTAGCTGCTTAACTATCGACACTCCCTTTGAGATTTTTGAAAAATTAGGCTTTCGCAGCGGCAGAGATACAGATAAGCTGAAGGATGTTTTTCATTGGAAAAGTCAAAATGGCTTGGCTGTTCTTTCGGGAGAAATTATTAATGCTTTTTTCTCCCTTGAGGTTGATGACTACATTGACCTTGGCACTCACGGTCTGTTCATATGTAAGGTGACAGAGGCGAAAACGCTTTCAAGCAGTGAGACTATGACGTACTCCTACTATCACAAAAACGTTAAGCCTAAAAAGGCCGCTTCAAAAAAGAAGGGGTATGTATGTAAGATTTGCGGCTATGTGCATGAGGGCGACACTCTACCCTCTGACTTTGTTTGCCCGATTTGCAAGCACGGAGCGCAGGATTTTGAGCCCATTGGATGAAGCGAGCAAATTTGATAATTAAAATAAAAAAGAAGAATTCTTTCGTATCTTGTGCAAAGAATTCTTCTTTTTATTATGTTATTCCTTTTCGAACGCAAGCTCCTGCTCACCTATTATAGCAAGAAGCTCCTTTTTCATATTCTCCTCATCGGCTGTGGAGTAGCGAATGTGCAAAAGGTCGTTCTCTCTTATTTCCTTGCCTCCGTGCTCGTCAACCTCAGTGTTTGATTGCTGATGCTTAACTGAAAGCACAAACAGATTTTTGGGCCAGAAAATATCTCTTATTTGCTTGCCTACCGCAAATGCTCCCTTTTGTACTGTGACAAAAATTTCTCTTGTTACTTGATTTGGCTTTTCCTCCTCGTCCTCAAGACGCATTTCTATTACGGTGTCGTTAATTGATTTAACACCTATCATTTCAGTTACCAAAAATGCAACAAAGGATGCTATTACAACAGGGATTACGTTGTCGGCGCAGGAAAGCGCTTCTAATGCAAACATAATGGCGGTAAGCGGCATTTTTATGCTACCTGAGATACAAGCAGTTATTCCCAAAACGAGAATTACTGTGTACATACCACCATCAAGTCCAAAATACATAAGCGTCTTACCTACAATTGAGGCTACCAACGCGCCCAAGGCTAAAACAGGAATAAAGGTTCCTCCTGTAATACCCGTTTTATTAGCGCCTAAGGTTAGGGTTGTTCTTACAAGTAATATAAGAAGCAAGGCAAGAATTGTTCCGTTGCTTTCAAACAGCTCCAAAATAAGCTCGTGTCCTGTGGAAATAAAGGAGAATGAGCATAAGCCTAAAACAACGGTAAGAACGAGAATGACAAATATTTTCACAAAATGCGGAACCTTTTTTAGCCACACGTCGTGTACCTTGTCAATAAGCTTATAATAATTCAAGAACAGTGCGCTGAATATTCCTATAACCAAGCCTACAACAAGGGGTATCCAATAGCTTTTTACCTCAAGCACGGGAAGGTCGGGGATTTCAAACAGCTTTTCGCTGACGCCGAAAATCGGTGATAGCAGCTTTGATGTAATGCTTGCAAACAAAACAGAGGATGATGCCATTATTACAATTGTGGGCGATATTCTCTGATGCGCCTCCTCAATGGCGAAAAATATACCTGAAATTGGCGCTCCTGTGGCAACAGAAAAGCCTGCACAGGCACCGCCTGTCATAGAATATCTATCCCAGGCTCTATGCTTTTTGGCAAAGGTGTAAACGCTACCGCGTCCTATGGCTGTACCCATTTGAACTGACGGTCCTTCATTTCCTAAGGGGACTCCTATTAAAAATGAGCTTAAGGAAAGGAGAAAGACTCCTATTAAGCTTTTAAGCCACTGAAATGTGATTATTCCGCGCAAAATACCAACAGAGGTTGGTATTCCGCCGCCCTTAATATTTGGGGTCTTTTTATAGATGTATGCTAAGAGCAAGCTTACTCCCAATAGTCCTATTACTATTAACGGAACAAAATACAAATGCTCTCGTAAATATCCGTATGCGTCTTCGGAAAAATGAATAATAAATTTTGCGCATAGCTTATATAGCATAACGACTATTGATGTTAGCGTTCCTGTTATGAAGCCAAATACTATGGCAGGCACCAATAGGTTAATTATATAGCTTTTATATCGTGATAGTTTTAATTTCATAGTTTCACCTGCGTAGACTTGGAAACCAAACACGTTTGGTTCGATTTTTGTAAGGTTGGGTTTATATAACTATTTTATCATAATATGTAATTAAAATCAATATTTACTTGATTTTATGCGAATTTTAATATAAAATACTTGTAACGGAGGTGCTTATGAAACGATTGATTATTACTTTTATGATAATTCTGCTCCTTCTTACCTCCTGCTCTACTCTTGACAGCTTAGAGGTTGAAGGGGAAAGTGACAAAACGGAATATTCCTGTGCTGAAGGCTATACTACTTATATTGTTAACACAGCAACCCTATCATATCACAAAAGCTCCTGCTATATGGCTAAAAGAATTAGCGAGGAAAACAGGTGGGAAGCTTACGATGAGAAATTTTTACAGGAGCGTGGCTATAAAAGGTGCGGAGTGTGCTTTAAGCAAGTTGTACCTGACGAAAATTAATAGGTAGTGCCGCTTGAAATTGCTATATATAAAATTCGAGCAAGAGTGCTTTTGTACTCTTGCTCTTTTAATTATTCGTCATCGGGATTGCAATTATCAAGTAGCTTATAATATTCCTCAAAAACTGCGTCCACTATTTCGTCCTCTAAAACAATTGTATATTTATCCTCGCCGCTTTCCAGTCTTTCAAGCTTGAAAACAAGAGCCTCATCGTCTGACATTCCCTCAAGAAGCTCAACAGGCTGTAATATAACATAAAAGCTTCCCTTCAGGGCTATTCCTGCTATTTCAACAAAGTCGATGTTCTCGCCATCTGCACTTTTTAAGGTGATTATATCTTCATTTTCATATACTTCTTCGTTTGCCATTTTATTTTTTCTCCTATTCATTCCATTTTTTTAAATTTTCAACCGGTGTTGACATATTGCTAAGGGGCTTGTTTTCAAAAAGCTCTTTAGCATTTTTGTAAAAGTCGCTGTACTCCAAATCTCTTGGACGAATTATGGTATTTGGAGTGGTCAGGTTGATTTCGTATAACCACACGTTACTATAACCAATTTCTTTAAGAGCATTTAATATGCTTTGCCAATTCAGCATGCCCTCTCCCGGGAGCCAGTGTCTTTCGTTTTTAAAATCATAGTCGGACACGTGAAGGGTTATTATTTTGTCCCCTACCTTTTTTATAAACTCTATGGGGTCTTCCTCTAACAAATGGTTAGTGTCAAAGCAAGCTCTTAAGTCTGGATGCGCACTTAACAGCTCCAAAATATCGCTTGAATCTCTGCCAAGGCAGGTACGCGGTAGGTTTTCAACACAGATAGTCGCTCCATACTTCTTTGCTATTTCAGCCAAGGTATAAAGACTTTTCTTTGCAATTTCCAATCTGTTAGCTCGGTCACATTCCTCAATAGGCTCGCCGCTTGGGTGAATAATATATTTATCAATGCCTATTTTTGAGCCTTTTTTTATGTATTCGGAAAGATATTCTACTGAAGCTTCAGCCATCTTTTCGTGAGAAATATCTATTTCTGTAAAGGGCCAGAACGGTAGGTGAAAGGAATACAGCTCTACATTATATTTTTTTGACCACAAAATCAGCTTATCATAATCAAGCCTTTCGCTATTCCATTTATCAACAGATACCTCCATATGAGTTATACCTGCTTCACTATATTTTTTAAACATTTCCTCATCTATAGGACAAGGGGTTGACACACCGATACTGTACATAAATGTCTCCTTTTAAATAATTAGCATAACAGCTATGTTAATTTTAGCACTTTCATCAACCAAAATCAACATAAAAATGGAAAAATCGGACTAAAGTCCGATTTTATTATTTGGAAATAAACATTTGTGTCCAATATTTACCCTTTTCTACGTAGCCGACTCCTATATGGGTAAAGGATTTATTTAAAATATTTGCTCGGTGTCCGCTTGAATTCATCCAAGCATCAACTACAGCCTTTGGTGTTGCTTGCCCCTTTGCTATATTTTCGCCTGCGCTTCTGTATGAAATGCCGAAGCTTTTCATCATTTCAAAGGGCGAGCCATAGGTTGGACTCGTGTGTGAAAAATAATTATTATCACTCATATCCTGCGACTTATATCGAGCAACTCTTGATAATTGCCAATCGTATGTTAAGTCTTTAAGTCCCTGCTTTGCTCTTTCTACGTTTACCAAGCGAATAACCTCGCCCTCATATGTATCGGCTGTTTGATTTTTAGAAGGAAGATTAATTACCTGACCCGGATATATCAAATCATAATTTTTGATTTGTGGGTTTGCTTCCTTAATTTCACTTAAGCCTATTTGATTCTTAACTGCAATTTTCCATAGGCTGTCTCCCTTTACTACTGTGTAGGTTGATTGCGCAAATATGCTTACTAAAAGTGCAAAAGATAAAGCAATCATACTAAGCGCTGTAAAAATCAGCTTTTTCATTACACGTATTCCTCCTTTGTATTTTTTTGCATGCTGTCATTTTGCCAACAGCAATACAATTGTAGCATAAATCGCTAACACAATTCAAATGCAATTAACGGTAAATATGTAAAGCCCATTTCGTATTTACTTTTTATGGAAAATATATTGCTTTTATATGGTTATTTGTGCTATGATATACTTATAATTTGCAAATAAGGAAGTAATTACTATGTACAATTTTTCATCACTTGAAAAATATCTTGACACTATTTTGGTAAAAGAAAAGGTTCCCGGCTTTGACTGCAAGGTTTTGCATAAGGGCAAGGAGGTATTCAGATACCAGGGTGGCTACAAGGACAGAGAAAATAAAATTCCAATGAAGGGGGACGAGCTTTTTATGCTCTACTCCGCTTCAAAGCCTATTACCTGTGCTGCGGGCTTGCGTGCAATGGAGGAGGGCAAATTTTTAATGGGCCATCCGCTTTGGTGGTATTTGCCTGCCTTTAAGGATGTAAAGATAAAAAGGTATGACGAGCAGGGAAATATGACACTTGAGCCTGCGAAGGACTTTATAAGAATACACGATATTTTTAATATGACAGCAGGCTTAAACTATGATTGCGGTTCTAAGGAAATTCGCGAGGCTGTAAAGAGCAACCCTTCGGCTCCCACACTTGAAATTGCAAACGCCATTGCCAAAATGGGGCTTGACTTTGAGCCCGGCACAAGATGGCAATACAGCCTGTGCCACGACATTGTGGCAGCGCTTGTTGAGGCATCAACGGGTGAAAAATTCCGTGACTATGTTAAGCGTGTGATTTTCAACCCTCTTGTAATGGAGGCATATTACCATATGACTCCTGAAATTGAGCCAAGAGTTGCAACCCAATATCAGTTTGACTATTCTTGTGGTGAAGCTAAGCTGGTTGAAAAGAAAAACGGTTACATATTCGGTGAGGAATATGACTCCGGTGGAGCAGGTGTTATTACTTCTGTTGATGATTATGCCAAGTTTGCGTATGCTATGACTAACTACGGTGTAGGCGCAAACGGAGCAAGAATTTTATCTAAGGCAAGCGTTAATTTAATGCGCACTAACACCTTGCCGCTTGATAGCCAAATGTACAAGGATTTTTCATCTTGGATGTCCAACCACGAATATGGCTATGGCTTTGGTGTAAGAACTAAAATCGGCGTGGGACGTGGCGGTAATTTAACCTCTATCGGCGAATTTGGTTGGGACGGTGCTGCCGGCTTTCTTTGCTCTATTGACCCCGAAAAGCAGATTACTATTGTTTATGCTCAGCAGATGTTGAATCCCCAACACGACTGCATTCACAACAAAATTAAAAACATAGTTAATACGATTATTGAATAACACTTCAATATTACTACCCTTCCACCGCTTATTTTATTTAGGCGGTGGTTTGTTGTTCTACGTTGCGGTCCCCCTCCCCTCACAAGTGGAGGCTTGGTACACGACTGCATTCACAACAAAATTAAAAATATGGTTAATACGATTATTGAATAACACTTCAATATTACTACCCTTCCACCGCTTATTTTATTTAGGCGGTGGTTTGTTGTTCTACGTTGCGGTCCCCCTCCCCTCACAAGTGGAGGCTTGGTACACGACTGCATTCACAA
>JAFTZI010000161.1 GCA_017461055.1 Clostridia bacterium
ATCATCAACCGCATTTTTGTTTCCGTAGTTTTTAACCAAATTTTTAATTTCTACCATATTATAGCTCCTTTTCAATGGGACCATTTTACAACGCAAGGCTTAAACAAGCCTTAAATATATAATATTACAAGTTAAATTATAGCATAAGAAATACAACAATTCAACAGGAATATTTTGAAAAGTACATTTTTCAGCCTTTCGTCACTCTTTGCATTTTTGTCATTCACCTTACTTGATATTTAACTCAAAATATGTTAAACTGAATTTAATGTCGATTTAAGGAGAATCAAAATGAAAAAGATTAAGATTTTTTTGGCATCATCCATTGAAGATTTAAAAGACGATAGATTATTTGTAGGCGACTTTTTCCGTCAGCTAAACGAAATATACATAGATAGCGGTGTGCATTTTTCCTTAATTAAGTGCGAGGATTATGACAACTCTATTGCAACAGGCGGCAAGCAGAGTCAGTATGATAAGGAAATCCGTGACAGTGAGCTATGCTTTTTCCTGTTTTACCGCAAGGCAGGAGAATATACCAAGCACGAATTTGAGGTAGCGCTTGAAGCCTTTAAGGGCGAGGGCAAGCCGAAAATAATTACATATTTTAAGACGGTACAAACGGAAAACGAGGTTTATGAGGATGTAGCCGCCTTTATGGAAAGGCTAAGCACAGAGCTTAACCATTACTACAACAAGTATGACCACATAGACACATTAAAGCTTGGTATTTTAATGCAGATTAAAATGCTTAAGCTTGATTCAAGTGAAATTGCGCTTACCGACGGTGAAATTAAGGTAAACGGACAAGCGCTTATCAAGGCAGAAAACGTGCCAATGCTTAAGGGCAACAAAACCCTTGACGAGCTGACAAGAAGAAAAAAGGAATTAGGGGCATCACTTGATGAAGCAAGAAAGCTTTATCTTGCAAATCCAAGTGAAGAAAATGAAAGCTTATTTTTTGATGCCAGCGCAGAATTAAATAAGGTGTCAAAACAGCTTACAGAGATAGAAAAGCAAGCTATGAGCTTTGTTTCAACCGTGTTTGAAATTACAAGCGACGGTAGAATATTAACACAAAGGCAGAAGCAAGCCCTTGAATATTTTAACAAGGGTGACTATGATAGCGCCCAGCTTATTCTTGAGGACGCGGAGCGCGAAAACGAGCTTGAAAGAGCTAAAAACCGACACGAGCAAGGCAAGAACGAAATTCAAGGCTACATTAACGAGGATTTACTATGGATTAAAGCCGAAAAGGCACGGGAAATAGATATAACAGATTTATTTGATTGGAAAAGGACTAAGGCAATTATCGAAAAATGCGAAAAGGTGCTTACCCTTAGCCGTGAGTATAATCTTGATCTCGATAAAGAATTCATGTATAGTTATGTCTATTCTTGTAATTTTGGTCGATTTTTTTGTTGTAACTTTTATAGTGATTATGAAAAATTAGAAAAATATTATCTTTGGGCAACTGAGATATATGAAAGATTATCTAAGAAAAATCCAGATGAATATGTGCCGGTTTTGGCATTTTGCTATTTTGAGCTTGGTGCCCTATATAATGATATTAATGACCATGAAAAGGCTGAAAAATATAAGCTTTTAGCAACCGAAATAAGAGAACGATTAGCTAAGAAAAATCCGGATGCGTATGAGCCGGATTTGGCTGCAAGCTATACCAATATCGGTGTCTTATATAGTGATATTAAAGATTATGAAAAATCAGAAAAATATCACCTTTTAGCAACCGAGATATATGAAAGGTTAGCAAAGAAAAATCCGGATGCGTATGAGCTGGATTTGGCTATGAGCTATAACAATATCGGTAACTTATATAGTGATATTAAAGATTATGAAAAGTCCGAAAAATATCACCTTTTAGCAATCGAAATATATGAAAGATTAGAAAATAAAAATCCTAATGCATTTGAGTCGGGTTTGGCTTTGAGCTATAACAATATCGGTAACTTATATAGTGATATTAAAGATTATGAAAAGTCCGAAAAATATCACCTTTTAGCAATCGAAATATATGAAGAAAGTCCGGATGTCTACGAACCCGCTTTGGCTGCGAGTTATTACGATATCGGCACCTTATATCGTAGTATTAATGATTATGAAAAGTCAGAAAAATACTATCTTTTAGCCATTGATATAATAGAAAGATTAGTAAAGAAAAATCCAGATGCGCATGAGCCGGATTTGGCTACATGCTATAACAGCCTTGCTATTACATACAAAATACATAAAGATTTTGAAAAAAATGAAAAATATGAGCTTTTAGCTTTTGATATAATAGAAAGATTAGCAAAGAAAAATCCGGGTGCGTATGAGCCGGATTTGGCTGATAGATATGGTAGTCTTGGATTTTTATATTACGATATCAACGATTACAAAAAAGCAGAAAAATATTTTCTTTCAGAAATTGAGATAAAAGAAAAACTAGCTAAGAAAGAACCAGATGAATATGAGCATGATTTGGCAGCGAGCTATAGTTTTCTTAGTTTCATGCATGAAAATATTAAGGATTATGAAAAAGCTGAAAAATATTATCTTTTAGAAATCGGGATATACGAAAGTTTAACTAAAAAAAATCCAGATGAATATGAGCGATATTTAGCAACGAGCTATAGCTTTCTTGGTACCATGTATGAAAATATTAAGAATTATGAAAAAGCTGAAAAGTATAAGCTTTTAGCAGATGAAATATTTAAGAAGTTGGAAGAATAGACCATAACAGCAGTGGGCAGTTTATCTAATTTTTAGAAAACACAAGCAAGGCTGACCTTGAAAGGAGAAAATATGTCAAAATCTAAGTGGATATGGCACCCGGGTGCCTTTGAGTTATATCACAGTATGCTCTTGCACAACAGGCGCACGAGTGCGAAAACTGTTAGTGCTTATGGCAAAACGGAGAGAAAATCCGTTTTCTATGCGCCAATGTGGCGCGCAGACGGGCCGCAGCGCAATGCGGAGCTTACAAAAACCGAGGTAGTGGACAGGGACGAAACGATTATTCTTCGTTCCAACACTCCTTATTGCTGCGCGATTGTTGATGACAAAAAGTACCCACCAAACACGCCAATTTCCTTGTGCAAGGGCACGCACACTATTATTTTACAGGGCTTTAAGGCTGACGGCTTTCCTGCATTTTACATAGAGGGAAATGTGTTTAACACGGACAGGACTTGGGTCACCTGTAACGAAAACATAATAAAGCCGAGCCGCAACGCAGGACAAAGCGAGCTTTATACAAGCCCTTGCGATAACCCCGAGGTTTTTAAGTTTGAATACAAAAAAACAGACCCTGTGTCCGTAAAATCAATTGACGGTGGCGCGCTTTACGACTTTGGACGTGAGGTCTTTGGTAAAATTGTAGTAAGAGGACAGGGGCAAGAGTCCTATTTTCTGTCCTTGGGTGAGAGCTACGAGGAGGCGCTTGATGTTGACTTTTGTCAAATCTGCGTAAATGCTACCCTTGAAAATGGTGAATATGTATCAGAGTCCGTTGCATTCAGATACATTTTTATTCCAAATTTAGCCACTCCCCTTGACATTTTTGTAAATTTCGAGTATTTACCTCTTGCTACCTCGGCAAGCTTTGAGTGTGATGATGAGCTTATTAATACTCTTTGGAAGGTTTGCGAATATACTATGCTTTTAAACTCGCGCGAGGGCTTTTTTGACGGAATTAAGCGCGACCGTTGGGTTTGGAGCGGAGACGCTTATCAAAGCTATTTTGTAAACTATTATCTTGCCTTTGACAAGGAAATAGTTAAAAGAACCATTCGCATTTTAAGAGGCAGTGAGCCTATGACCAAGCATATCAATACAATCTCCGATTATACGTTTTATTGGCTATGCAGTATTTGGGATTACTATTTTTACACAGGGGACAAGGACTTTGTTTCCGACATTTACGAGGATATGAAGGAGGTTTTAGCCTTTGTGGAAAATCGCCTTGCAAGCGACGGTATGTTTGAAAGAAAGCCTGATGACTGGGTATTTATGGACTGGAGCACCTTTGATTCAAACGGTCCTATGTGCGCTGAGCAGGCTGTGCTTTGTAAGGCTTATGACAGTATTTCCAAGTGCGCTAAGCTTCTTGGAGATGAGCCAATGAAAAAGCACGCGCAAGCTCGCTATGAATACATAAAGGAGCAAATCAATGCGCGCTATTGGTGCGAGGAAAAGGGCGCGTTTATTGACGACTATAAGTCAGGCAAGAAAAACGTAACTCGTCACGCAAATATATTTGCCATTCTGTTTAACCTGACCACAAAGGAAAGACAGGAGAAAATAGTTAAAAACGTAATATACAACAAGGAAATAACACCCATTACCACACCGTATTTTGAGTTTTATGAGCTTGATGCTATGTGTCAAATCGGGGACTTTGAGTATATGACAAATATGCTTAATAGCTATTGGGGAGGAATGCTGCGCTTAGGCGCTACTACAATTTGGGAGGAGTTTGACCCCACCAAAAACGGAATAGAGCATTACGAAATGTACGGTGGCAAATACGAAAAGAGCCTTTGTCACGCTTGGGGCGCATCCCCCATATATTTGCTTGGCAAATACGCCCTTGGAGTTTACCCAACAGAGCCGGGCTATCAAAAATATGAGGTAAAGCCAAATCTTATGTCATTTAAGCATTTTCGCGGCGCAGTTCCTACTCCAAACGGAACAATAACCGTCAGCTATGATAAGGATTTTGTTACCGTCCTTTCTCAAATCGACGGCGGCACGCTCCTTTTAAATGGCAAGGAATACGAAATTAAGGCAAACGAGGAATTAAAGGTAAATTTGAATTAATTCATATAAATGTTTTTTCACCCACGTGGTTGAAAGAAAAGCATCATATACACTCATACGGGCGGATTCCATTGTCAAGAGCGCTATTGAGTTTAACTAACCTGTCATCCTGAGCGTAGCGAATTGATCTTTAAACGAAAACGTAAAATTTAAGTTGAAACAAGGTAGTAGGGGCGATTCACGAATCGCCCGCTGTTCCTCGCTATCGGCAACCATAATAAGGTGTATATGATTCGGCATAATAACATATCTATCGTTGCAAAGGATTGCGGGGAAATGGTATTAATCAACCTGTCTGCGATTTTGCCATATTCGGTCGATTGAATTTCGGGCGATTCGTGAATCACCCCTACGACACGAGACAACGTGCATTTTCTGTTATGTGTGCATATCGTTATGAAATATGGTACATCTACAAAAACCCAACCAATTGGCATCTTGACGAATTATATGTAGAGGATTTGTAATATCGTCAATCATAACCACCAGTGCAACTGGTGGTATGCACACCCCTAGAAGGGGTCATTACAGGCTTAACCTCGGGGGAGGCGCTGAAATTCCATCATAGCATTACACGCACTGCTTTCCGTAAAACGGACAATTTTTGGCTCCTTTGTGTAAAGGGAGCTGTCACCAACGGTGACTGAGGGATTGTTTGCCTTATGATTTACAACCCTTCCACCACC
>JAFTZI010000162.1 GCA_017461055.1 Clostridia bacterium
ATCATCAACCGCATTTTTGTTTCCGTAGTTTTTAACCAAATTTTTAATTTCTACCATATTATAGCTCCTTTTCAATGGGACCATTTTACAACGCAAGGCTTAAACAAGCCTTAAATATATAATATTACAAGTTAAATTATAACATAAGAAATACAACAATTCAACAGGAATATTTTGAAAAGTACATTTTTCAGCAGTCCGTCACTTTTTGTATTTTTGATATTCACCTTACTTGATATTTAAGGCAAAATATGATAAACTTAATTTAATGTCAGTTTAAGGGGAATAAGGATGAAAGAAATCAAGATTTTTTTAGCATCATCTATTGTTGATTTGAAAGAGGATAGAAGTGCTATAAGAGAATTTTTCAATCAGCTTAACAAAATATACCATAATAGAGATGTATATTTTGATTTAATTGATTGTGAGACTTATGACAGTTCCATTGCAATCGGTGGCAAGCAAAGTCAGTATGATAAGGAAATCCGTGACAGTGAATTGTGCTTTTTCCTGTTTTATCGCAAGGTAGGAGAGTACACTAAGCACGAATTTGAGGTAGCCCTTGAAGCATTTAAAGACAAAGGCAAGCCAAAAATAGACACTTACTTTAAAACAGCACAAATCGAAAATGAGGTTTATGAGGATGTAGCCGCCTTTATGGAAAGGCTACGCACAGAGCTTGGCCATTACTATAGAACGTATGACCACATAGACACATTAAAGCTCAGAATTTGGAACCAAATTACAACTCTTGGGCTTGACTTAAGCGAAAATGTTCTTTCTGATGGTGAAATCAAAATTAACGGACAAGCTCTTATTAAGGCAGAAAATGTGCCCTTGCTAAAGGGCAACAAGGCTCTTAATGAGCTAACAAAGAGAAAAAAGGAATTGAAAGCGTCACTTGATGAAGCAAGAAAAGTATATCTTGCTAACCCAAGTGAAGAAAATGAAAGCTTATTTTTTGATGCCAGCGCAGAATTAAATAAGGTATCAAAACAGCTTACCGAAATAGAAAAGCAAGCTATGAGCTTTGTTTCTACCGTGTTTGAAATTACAAGTGACGGTAGAGTGTTAACACAAAGACAGAAAAAAGCCCTTGAATATTTTAACAAGGGTGACTACGATAGCGCCCAGCTTATTCTTGAGGACAAAGACCGTGAAAACGAGCTTGAAAGAGCTAAAAACCGCCACCAAGGCAAGAACGAAATCCAAGGCTACGTAAACGAGGACCTTTTATGGATAAATGCTAAGAAAGCACAAGGTGTAAACAAAGAAAGTGCCAATGCAATTATCGAAAGATACGAAAAGGTGCTTAATCTTAGCCGCGAGTATGATCTTGATAAAGATTTTATGTATGATTATGCTTCGTTTCTTTATAAGCAAAACGAATTTTCAAAGGCCATCTTGGTAGCTGAAGAGTTATTGTATTTTTACTCCAATCCAAACTTGTCTCCAAGCGAATACACTTTAGCAGAGTTATATAACTTGCTTGGCATATTATGTGATGATGTTAATGATTATGAAAAAACTGAAAAATACCATCTTTTGACTTTAGAAATAAGAGAAAGATTAGCAAAGAAAAATCCGGATGTGTATGAGCCTGGCTTGGCTATAAGCTATAACAATATCGGTGTCTTATATGTTAATATTAATAATTTTGAAAAGTCAGAAAAATATTTTCTTTTAGCAACCGAGATAAGAGAAAGATTAGCAAAGAAAAGTCCGGATGCGTATGAGCCGGATTTGGCTACAAGCTATAACAATCTTGCTGTGTCGTATAATGATGTTAATGATTATGAAAAGTCCGAAAAATATCACCTTTTAGCAACCGAGATAAGAGAAAGATTAGCAAAGAAAAATCCTGATGCGTATGAGCCAAATTTGGCTATGAGCTATAATAATCTTGGTGTCTCATATAATGATATTATGGATTATGAAAAATCAAAAAGATATAAACTTTTAGCAACCGAGATATATGAAAGATTAGCAAAGAAAATTCCTGATGCGTATGAGCCGGATTTGGCTGCAAGCTATAACAATATCGGTAACTTATATCGTGATATTAATGACTATGAGAAATCCAAAAAATACTATCTTTTAGCAACTGAGATAAGAGAAAGATTAGCTAAGAAAAATCCGGATGCGTTTGAAACCGATTTGGCTGCAAGCTATAATAATCTTGGCGTGTCGTGTAGTGATGTTAAAGATTATGAAAAGTCAGAAAAATATAAGCTTTTGACAATCGAGATAAGAGAAAGATTAGCAAAGAAAAATCCGGATGCATACGAGCCGGATTTGGCTGCAAGCTATAACAATATCGGCGTCTTATATGCTAATATTAATGATTTTGAAAAATCAGAAAAATATTTTCTTTTAGCAACCGAGATAAGAGAAGGATTAGCAAAGAAAAATCCGGATGTCTATGAGCCGGATTTGGTTAAAAGCTATAATAGCCTTGCTATTATATATGAAAAAAAGAATGATTTTGAAAAAGAAGAGAAGTACCATTTTTTAGCAGCTGAAATAAGAGAAAATTTATCTAACAAATATTGGGATACAAACGAGTCTGGCTCGACAGGAAACTATAATAACCTTGGCGCTTTGTACAAAGGCACTAATTATTATGAAAACTTGGAAAAGCACTATCTTTCAAAAATCCGAGAATACGAAAGCTTATCAAAGGAAACTCCGGATGGTTTTAAACCGGATTTAGCAGCTTGTTATCATAACATTGGTGTTTTATATAAAGACATCAAAGATTATAACAAAGCAGAAAAATATCTTCTTTCAGCAATTGAAATGCGTGCTGCATTAGCAAAGGAAAGTCCGGATGAATACGAGTCAGATTTGGCTATGAGCTATAACAGCCTTGGTATCTTGTATAAAAACGCTAAGGATTATGACAACGCAAAAAAATATTATCTTTTAGCATTGAAAATAATAGAAAGATTAGCAAAGGAAAATCCCGGGATGTATGAGCCTAATTTGGCAGAATGCTATAATAACCTTAGCAAATTGTACAAAAAAATTGAGGATTTTGAAAAAGAAGAAAAGTACAGGCTTTTGGAAGTTGGAGTGTACGAAAAATCAACTGAAAAAAATGCAGAACAGTACAGGGAGAAGCTAATCGAAGCATATGCAGACATGAGCCTTTTCTACAAAGCAATGAAAAATCGCAAGCAAGCAAGGCTGTATAAGAAATTAGCCAAGCAATTAAGAAAAAAGAGTTAATTTGACAAGAGCAAAAAGGAGAAAATATGGCAAAGTCTAAATGGATATGGCACCCGGGTGCCTTTGAGTTATATCACAGTATGCTTTTGCACAACAGGCGCACGAGTGCGAAAACCGTTAGTGCTTATGGCAAAACGGAGAGGAAATCCGTTTTCTATGCGCCAATGTGGCGCGCAGACGGGCCGCAGCGCAATGCGGAGCTTATAAAAACCGAGGTGGTGGACAGGGACGAAACAATTATTCTTCGTTCCAACACTCCTTATTGCTGCGCAATTGTTGATGACAAAAAGTACCCACCAAACACGCCCATTTTCTTGTGCAAGGGTACGCACACTATTGTTTTACAGGGCTTTAAGGCTGACGGATTTCCTGCATTTTACATAGAGGGAAATGTGTTTAACACGGACAGGACTTGGGTTACCTGTAACGAAAACATTATAAAGCCAAGCCGCAACGCAGGGCAAAGCGAGCTTTATACAAGCCCTTACGATAACCCCGAGGTTTTTAAGTTTGAATACAAAAAAACAGACCCTGTGTCCGTAAAATCAATTGACGGTGGCGTGCTTTACGACTTTGGACGCGAGGTCTTTGGTAAAATTGTAGTAAGAGGACAGGGGCAAGAGTCCTATTTTCTGTCCTTGGGTGAGAGCTACGAGGAGGCGCTTGATGTTGACATTTGTCAAATCTGCGTAAATGCTACCCTTGAAAATGGCGAATATGTGTCAGAGTCCGTTGCGTTCAGATACATTTTTATACTAAATTTAGCCACTCCCCTTGACATTTTTGTAAATTTCGAGTATTTACCTCTTGCTACCTCGGCAAGCTTTGAGTGTGATGATGAGCTTATTAATAC
>JAFTZI010000163.1 GCA_017461055.1 Clostridia bacterium
CCCTTTGTCATCCTGAGCGTAGCGAATGGATCTTTGATAATAGTGTGATGCCATACATTCATTGAATGATTCCATACACGTAATTTTGCGTGATTGATTATAATGGGTCGTCTAAGGTCCGACCCCTACAATTCCGTGTTTGTTACCTATCACTTTTGCTTTAGCAAAAATTTCACGTTGCTTTAGCAACATTTCACTCGACCTTGGTCGAATTTCACCGAGCCAAAGGCTCGATTTCACTGCAAGGCAACCTGTGCCCGCCTTGCCTGTCGACCCCTACAAATTGTGTTACATTCACACCGTAGGGGCGACCATTGGTCGTCCGTTTTTTCGGAAGAAGCAAGCACCTCCCGTTTTGACGCCTGCCCCACATTCAAGCCTTGACCCAAGTCAAAGCAGATTCTTGCACAAGGCATACTGCGTAATCGCTTTGCTCAGAATGACAGATTAGTTTGCGTTTTCTCTATTGCCACCATAATTTTTTGTGTTTGTTACCTATCACTTTTGCTTTAGCAAAAATTTCGCGTTGCTTTAGCAACATTTCACTCGACCTTGGTCGAATTTCACCGAGGCAAAGCCTCGATTTCATTGCAAGGCAACCTTGCGTTGACTTGCCTTGTGTCTGCTTGCAAAAGCATAATGTTTGACAAAGTTGCGTATATTTAATTTAAAGCGAGGCAGAATAGTTTTGTGGCTTTCGGCTTCGTCGGGTAGCTATTGACAAAAATTCGGTTTTATGCTAATATATTAAAAGACTATTTCCTTGAGGCGCATAAAACAAGGACTTTTTTGACAGGCGGTCTTACAGCTATACCGTTAAGCATTTGTTTAAGCTTTGCCCTAAACTGGCAAAGCTTAAACAATTCTTTTTAGAGCTATTTGCTAAAGGCGATGCTTGTTAATAAAAGACGACAACGAAAGGAGATAATCGAAAAATGGGAAAATATTTCGGCACAGACGGCTTTCGAGGGGAAGCCGGTGAAAATCTTACAGCGGAGCATGCCTATAAAATCGGAAGATTTTTAGGCTGGTATTACGCAAGGGAAGGAAAAAAGGTACGCGCTGTCATAGGTAAGGACACAAGGCGTTCAAGCTATATGTTTGAGTATGCTATTGCCACAGGTCTTACATCAAGCGGTGCTGATGCCTATATGCTTCACGTAACTACTACTCCCAGTGTATCATTTGCTGTAAACGGTGACGATTTTGATTGCGGAATTATGATTTCCGCAAGTCACAATCCCTTCTATGATAACGGTATTAAAATTGTAAATTCCAAGGGTGAAAAGTTAGACGACTGCACTATTTCAAGAATAGAAATGTACCTTGACGGAAAATTTGAGGAGCTTGGCATACCGAAAACCGACATTCCCTTTGCTAAGGGCGCGGAAATCGGAGAAATTGTTGACTACTCCTCGGGCAGAAACAGGTACATTGGTTATTTGATTGGTCTTTCACGACATTCCTTTAAGCACATTAAGGTAGGTCTTGACTGCGCAAACGGTGGAGCTTGGATGATTGCCAAAAGCGTTTTTGATGCTCTTGGGGCAAAAACCTATGCAATTAATGCATCCCCCAACGGATTAAACATCAACTACGAGGCAGGCTCAACACATATTGAGCATTTATGCAAGTATGTTAAGGAAAACAACCTTGACATAGGCTTTGCCTTTGACGGTGATGCTGACAGATGTATTGCAGTTGATGAAAACGGTGAGGTCACAAACGGTGATCACATCCTTTATATTCTCGGAATGTATTATAAGAAATGCAACGGACTTGCAAATAATACCGTAGTTACTACTGTTATGTCCAATCTTGGCTTGTACCGCGCTTTAGACGATGCAGGCATTCGCTACGAGCAAACAACGGTTGGCGACCGCTTTGTATATGAAAATATGCAATTAAACGGACACCAATTGGGCGGAGAGCAATCAGGACATATAATTCTTAGCAAATACGCAACCACAGGCGACGGTATTCTTACCGCCATTAAAATTATGGATGCTGTAATTGAGTCTAAGCTTACTCTTTCAAAGCTGAAAGCCCCTGTTGTTATGCTGCCGCAGGTAACGAAAAATATACGCGTGCAAAATAAACAGGCAGTTAAGGAAAACGAGGCTGTGAAAAACGAGGTTGATGCTATTTCCACTCTGCTTGGCGCAAGAGGCAGAATTTTGCTTCGGGAAAGCGGAACGGAGCCGCTGATTCGCGTAATGGTAGAGGCGCAAAGCGAGGACGAATGCTATGAATATGTTATGCGAGTAGTTAACGTAATCAAGAAGGAGGGATTAGCCGAGTAGGCTAAAAGACTCTTATGGAAAATAATTTTAAAAATGCTATAAGGACGGCTGAATTTTTTTCTTATAATGAATGTTCTTTAGCATATGATTTCCTCATAAGATACGAGTACCCTTGGCAGGCTCTTGCACACATTTCGGAATTTATTTTGGAATTAGGTCCGCAGCTTGGGGATGAGTATGAAAGGCTTGGGGAAAATGTATGGATTGCAAAGGACGCAAAAATAGCAAAAAGCGCCTATATTAACGGCCCTTGCATAATTGACAAGGGCGCTGAGATACGCCACTGCGCCTTTATACGCGGAAGTGCCATAGTTGGAAAAAATGCTGTCGTTGGTAATTCGACGGAGCTTAAAAACTGTATTTTATTTGATAATGTACAGGTACCGCATTATAACTATGTGGGGGATTCCATTCTTGGCTATAAATCGCATATGGGTGCGGGCAGTATAACCTCAAATGTAAAAAGCGACAAGACCTTAGTTACCGTAAACACGGGTAACGGGCGAATGGAAACAGGCTTAAAGAAGCTTGGAGCTATACTTGGGGATTACGTTGAGGTGGGCTGTGGCAGCGTACTCAATCCGGGCACTGTTATTGGCGCAGGCTCTATAATTTATCCGTTATCAAGCGTTAGAGGCTACGTGCAAAAAAACAGTATATACAAATCAAAGGACAACATTGTTCAAAAAATTAATTAACATTTAATCACAAAAGCGCCTCAGAGTAATTTTGTCTCCTGAAAATCAAGGAAATGATAGCGCCAGACCATAAAAAAGAAGCTTTAAAAGGACTTTTAAATTGTGGTTAACGAGGTAAGAGGTTATCGAAAATTCGGCGGATGCCTCTTCGGTGCTTATCGGTATTTAACGGTAAGTGTCGTTAACGGTACATCAAATATGCGAGTAATTGCAAAACAAATTGTATTGTATTAATTTTAATTTTAAGAAGAGGAAAGACGGGGGACACACAACAGCCCAAGTCACTCCCCTGTCTTAATGGTTAAAATATGTGTGGAATAATCGGTTATACAGGAATAAATGAAGCTGTAAAAAAGGTAACCAAGGGTCTTGAAATTTTGGAATACCGAGGCTATGATTCCGTTGGCATTTGCGCGTGCAGTAACGGTAAATTGGAAATAGCCAAGGCAAAGGGCAGAGTAAGCGAGCTTAAGCGTATTTTATCGGGTGAGCCAAGGGAAAACGTCCTTTGCGCCATAGGGCATACAAGATGGGCAACTCACGGTGCTCCCTCTTATGTAAACGCCCATCCTCACAGGGTGGGAAGGACCTGTCTTGTGCATAACGGAATTATTGAAAACTACAAGGAAATTAAGTCAAGGCTTGAAGGAGAGGGAGTTAATTTTGTATCGGACACGGACACAGAGGTTGGCTGTGGCTTAATTAACTACTATTACGAAAAAACAAAGGACCCCTATAATGCTATTTTGTCCGCCTCCGCAGAAATGAAGGGCTCATATGCCCTTGCAATTATGCTTGAGGATGAGGAAAATACCATTTATGCCATAAGGCAGGGCAGTCCTTTAATTATTGCTAAGGGCAAGGACGGATTTTATTTAGCCTCGGATTTAACTGCCTTAATTCCCTTTACCAAGGAATATTACTCCTTAAACGAGGGCGAGCTTGTAAGGCTTAGCAAAAACGAGGCTATAATTTACCAAGGTGGCGAGCCTGAATGGAAAATAACAGATATGAGCTTTGAAGCGTCAAAAAAGGGCGGCTATGACCATTTTATGTTGAAGGAAATGTACGAGCAGCCAAAGGCGATTAAGGGCTCACTTACTTCAAGAATTGTTAATGGCTTGCCCGACTTTTCCTCTGACGGATTAGACAAGAGCTTTTTTGAAAAAATAAAAGAAATACACATAGTTGCCTGTGGCTCTGCTATGCACGCAGGACTTGTGGCAGCATGTCTTATTGAAAAATCGGCTCTTGTGCCAACAAGCGTATATATTGCATCGGAGTATAGATATAACCCACCTATAACAAGAGAGGGAACTCTTGTTATAGTGGTGTCTCAATCGGGAGAAACTGCTGACAGCTTAGCGTCCTTAAGGCACGCAAAGGAAAGAGGCTTAACCACCCTTGGCATTGTAAACGCAGTGGAAACCACCATTGCAAGAGAGGCAGACTTCAGAGCCTATACCTACGCAGGCCCTGAAATTGCGGTTGCCACCACAAAGGGCTATGCAACGCAGGTGTCCCTGCTTGGACTTTTTGCAATTTGCCTTGCCTACAATAAGGGCGAAATTGACGAAAAAAACGCAAAAGCCTTGACCGAGTGTCTGTTTTTTGAAGCTCCTGCGGTTATGGAGAATGTTTTAATAAGGCGCGCTCAGCTAAAGGAAATAGCCAAGCAAATATATGAAAGGGACGACATTTTTTATATCGGCAGAGGCATTGACTACGCAATGTCCCAGGAAGCGTCCTTGAAGCTAAAGGAAATCTCCTATATACACAGCCAAGCCTATGCGGCAGGGGAGTTAAAGCACGGTACAATTTCCTTAATTGAGGACGGAACACCCGTTATTGCCATTGCAACACAGGAAGCTCTGTTTGACAAAATGGACTCCAACATTAAAGAGGTAAGAGCAAGAGGGGCAAAGACAATTTTAATTTGCCACGAGAAAATGCAAAATACCGAGGGATGCGCCGATATTGTTTTCAAGCTGCCCAAATCAAGCTATCTTGGCAATATTTTCAGCTCCCTTATGACAGTACAGCTTATCGCCTACGAAACAGCGCTTTTGCGCGAGTGCGACATAGATAAGCCCAAAAATCTTGCAAAGTCCGTGACTGTTGAATAGTACCAATTATATAAAATTACAAGAAACCACTCAATGCTTTGGCAAAGAGTGGTTTTAGCGTTATATGGAGTCTTTATTTGCTGTTCATAGTACACATAGTACACTATTGATTTTTTTGTCGAAATATGGTACGATAAGTAGGAAAAAGAGGTGTTGAAAATGAGCATAAATAAAATTCCAAGCTTGAAGATGCCAACGGACGACTCCTTTCGCTATGAAGCGGTGGACGAGCCCTTTGTTGATATTTTGGAATATTCAAATAATCGCATACGTGTGCAAATGAAGTATGCCGAGCAAAACAGACAGGGCGCTACAACAGAGGCTCTTGTGAGAAAAAGCGTGGCGGACAGGCTTCTTTTGGCGTGCGAGCTGTTGCCACAGGGCTATACCTTTAAAATATTTGATGCTTGGCGACCCTATGAGGTGCAAAAAAGCCTTTATGATGAATATTTTGAAAGGCTGAAAAAAGAAAATCCGCATATGAATGACGAAAGCTTGCACAAGCTTTCAAGGGAGTTTGTTTCCTACCCCGACAATTCTCAGCTTTTCTCATACGTTCATTCAAGCGGAGGCGCAATAGATTTGACTGTTGTAGACGGGAATAATGTTGAGCTTGATATGGGAACAGACTTTGACGATTTTTCCGCTCTTGCAAACACCGATGCTTTTGAAAAAACAGATAATAATACTGTTAAGGAAAACAGACGTATTCTTTATTTCGCGATGACCGGTGCGGGCTTTACCAACTTCCCAAACGAATGGTGGCATTACGATTACGGTGATATTTTTTACTCGAAAATAACGAAGGAAGCTGTTAAATACGCGTCTGTTTATTCAACAGAGCAAATTAAAGTGGAGGTTAAAAGGTAATGGACAAGCTGTCTTTTGACGTTTTTATAAGCTATCGACGTGACGGTGGCGAAATTCTCGGTCGCCTTATGTTTGAATTGCTTAAAAACGATTACAATGTGTTTTTCGACCACGAAACACTGTCGTCAGGTCGCTTTGATACCAAGCTTCTTGACATTATTGAAGCATCAAAGGATGTTCTTGTTATACTGTCCCCCGGCTGCTTTGACAGATGCGGTAACGAGGGCGACTGGTTTATGAGTGAGATATCCTGCGCTCTTAAGCATAATAAAAACATTATACTTTTAATGACGGACAATTTTGTTATGCCCACAAAAAAAGAGCTTGAGGCATTGCCCTCGGAGATTGACACCTTAATAAAATACAATGGCTATGTTATAAATATTGCGTATATTGACAGCGTAGTTTCAAAATTGAACAATGAAATGAAAGCGCCCAAAAAAGAAAAGGATTGCTACATAAACAGTATTTCCACTTGGAAGTCAATTTCCGAGCATCTTGCAAAGCCGGATTTTGTTTCAAGCCTGCCTCAGGAAATAAAAGCATCTATTTTAAGAAATGCAATTACATCCTTTCTTGACGAATACAACGCAAGGATTTTTACATCCGTTTTAGACAGAATGGCGGGGAGCGTGTACAATATACGCACAAAATTTCAGTATGAGATAGAAATAGACGATGAGTTTAATTTTAAAAATGTGGACATTGACAGCGACAAATATTATTCACTGTACGAAAACTTTTCTTATACCAAAAGATTTTTAAAGGGCGCGCCCGAAAAGAGCTTTTGGCTGTCCTTTGCCACCAATCTTGACGACCTTGATTCTGCGCTGAAGGACGAAAACTTTTTCTTTAGCGAGAATTTGATTATAGACAGCGAGGATATGCAAGCTCTTGTAGAGCTTGATGATGAGGACAAAAGACGCTTTTATTTATCATCAATGCGTGTAAAAATAAACATATGCGGTACAGCCCTTAATCCCGAGCAGGTTATTATTGATAAAAGCGGAATATTTGCAAGGTATGAGCTTACAGACGAAATGATTAATAATTATGAGCTGTTTGACGTAAAAATTAAATTTCAAATTCCGCAAAGAATGGGGGATGGCTATTTCTTTGCCTCAATAAATGAGCCCACGTATAGCCCCTTTATCAGATTCAGCTACCCCGAGGACACCTTTGATGTAACTATGATACCGTTTTTAAACCGTTCGGTAACCGCCAAGGACACAAAAATATTTGAGGGTCAGCGTGAGCTTTCCTTGGAAAACGAGTGGGTTATTCCCGTAAGCGGCGCTATTTTCCTTATTAAAAGAACCAATGAATGATTGCGGCATACTCTTGACAAACGCGCAAAAGTATGATAATATTATTGTGCTGTTCAAGATTTTCACAATTAAAAAAGGAAGGTATTTTGAAAAATGGACGAGGGCGGGTGTAGTTATACCATAGCTCATTTTAATATTTGATAATTAGCATTGCCTATTGAAATATATAGGCAATGCTTTTGTGCTTTAAGAAAGGATTTTTAAATGAATTTAATCGGACCTATAATTTTACAGATTGTGCTTATTATACTTAACGCAATCTTTGCAAGCTCGGAAATAGCTGTTATTTCGTCGGGCAGGGCGGGAATTGAAAAGCTTGCCTCGGAAAATAACAGGCGGGCTAAAATGATTTTGTCACTTACCAAAAACCCATCAAAATTTTTGTCGACCATACAGGTTGCCATTACCTTGTCAGCCCTTTTAGGCTCTGCCTATGCGGCTGATAACTTTGCAACGCCCTTGGTTGATGCGCTTGTTAAGGCAGGATTGGGCATTGACACTGATGCCATAAGGAGCATTTGCGTCCTTGCAATCACACTTATTTTGTCCTTTTTCAGCATTGTTTTCGGCGAGCTTGTGCCAAAGAGAATGGCTATGAAGGACCCTCAAAAAACAGCTCTTAGCGTTGCTCCCCTTTTGTATATTGTATCGGTTATATTCAAGCCCTTTGTTTGGGTGCTTACCAAGACCACAAACGGTGTTTTAAGGCTTTTAAGAATTAACCCCGATGAGCAGAATGACGCTGTTACCGAGGAGGAAATCAGAATAATGCTGAAGGACAGCTCGGACAGAGGCGAAATTGATACTGTTGAAAATCAGCTTATTCAAAACGTGTTTGAATTTGACGATATTTGCGTTGACGAAATCTGCACTCACAGAAAGGACGCCCACATTCTTTACGTTGACGACAGCTTTTCAAAATGGAAGAAAAATATTTCGGAAACAAGACACAGCTTTTATCCCGTTTGCGGTGAAAATGCCGATGACGTGGTTGGAATTTTAAATGTTAAGAGGTTTTTCAGAACCAACTGTCAAAGCGTTGAGGACGCGCTTTCCAAGGCAGTGGACAAGCCCTGCTTTGTTCCCGAGAATATGAAGGCAGATATGCTTTTTGCCGAAATGAAGAAAACACGTAACTATTACGCAATAGTCGTTGACGAGTATGGCGGAACAAGCGGAGTTGTTACAATGCACGACCTTTTAGAGGTTTTGGTTGGCGACTTGAACGACAAGGACGACGTTGTGGCTGTTGAAATCAAGCAGTTGGAGGAAAACAAGTGGCAAATTCTTGGCTCTGCCTTGCTTGAGGATGTAGCCGCTGAGCTTGAAATAGAGCTTGAGGAATGTGACTATGACACCTTTGGCGGTTACATAATGGGTATTTTGGGCACCATTCCCGAGGACGGAAGCAAATTGGAGCTTGAAACGGAGCTTTTGAATATCAGCATTTTGAAAGTCGACGAGCATAGAATTGAAAAAACTATTGTTACCAAAAAGGAAATTGAAGTTATTACGGAGGAGTAATTATGGAATTAAGTAATGCAATAAAAAACAGAAGAAGCATAAGAAAATACGCACCCTGTGTAGTTAAAACAGAAGAAATTGAGGAATTAATAAGGAGCGCACAGCAAGCTCCGTCCTGGAAAAACTCACAAACTCCAAGATATTACGTTGCATTAAGCGATGAGGCTAAGGAAAGAGTGCTTGGCAATTTAGCGTCCTTTAACTCGGAAAGAACACAGGGAGCAGGCGCATTTATAGTTACAACCGTTGTACACGGAATTAGCGGCTATAACCGTGACGGACAGGGCACTCATTTAGGAAACGGATTTGAATGCTTTGATAACGGTTTAGCTGTTGAAAACCTGATTTTAAAGGCTCACGAAATGGGCTACGGCACACTTATTATGGGCCTTTATAACGAGCAGGGCATAAGAGAAATGTTCCAAATTCCCGCAGAGGAAAACGTGGTTGTAGTTATCGCCCTTGGCAAAGCAGACATCTGCCCCGATATGCCCGAAAGAAAAGAAATCTCCGATATTTTAAAGATAATATAATGCAAGCAGACTAACGTCAGCTTGCAATGAAATCGAGGCTTTGCCTCGGTGAAATTCGACCAAGGTCGAGTGAAATGTTGCAAACGCAACATGAAATTTTTGCTAAAGCAAAAGTGATAGGTTACAAATGCAAAAAATTATGATGGCAATAGAGAAAACGTAAAACTAATTTGTCATTCTGAACGAAGTGATTACGCAGTATGCCTTGTGCAAGAATCTTCTTTGACTTGAA
>JAFTZI010000164.1 GCA_017461055.1 Clostridia bacterium
AAAAGCCTTGTTCTGACTTAAAAGCTCATTGTATGACGGACGCTGACCCCTCATTTGACTTGTGGCAGTTTCCTGCAAATATTTGAATATACGTGAAATTCCAACCAATTCATTGGAATTAGTGTCGTGATATAAAACCTTATATTCCTCTGACCAATTCATTAAATTCACCTCGAAAAAAATTTCCAATATATTTTAGCATATTTCAGAGCTTTTTTCAAGTGCAAATGGCGTAAAAGGTGTTAAGGCATTGTAACATCTAACAAAAAAGGGACTGCCAAAATCAGCAGTCCCTTGGCAAATTAAGTAACGCTTGGCAAATTGGCGCTTGCAACGTATGTTTCCTGGGTGAGTGGGGAAATAGGCGTGCTTGGGGCTTCTGTCTTGTAGGCAGAAAGACCGAAGGAAACGGTTATTGCATCGTTTACTTCGTTCATTACGCTGTCGTCAAGGTGTCCCATTTTTTCTTTCAATCGCTTTTTGTCAATTGTTCTTATTTGCTCTAAAAGTATTACAGAATCCTTAGCTAAGCCCACTTGGCTTGCAAAAACGTCAATATGGGTCGGCAGCTTCGCCTTTGACATTTTACTTGTTATTGCTGCCGCAATAACAGTAGGGCTGTGCTTGTTGCCCACGTCATTCTGAACTATTAAAACAGGGCGAAGACCCCCTTGCTCTGAGCCGATAACCGGGCTTAGGTCTGCATAATAAATATCACCACGTCTGATATTCAAGGCTTTATCACTCCTTAGAATTTTCTTGTAATTCTATTATTGACATTTTTTTGTAGTTTAAACTTCCTATAATATATTTTATGCAAATATGAAAAAAAGGGCATTTGACTTGAAGCGTGTCAAGCCAAATGCTCTGTGTAATCTAATCTATTTTTTCCTTTAACTCATATGGAATATAGGTATCGTCAATGCGGTGAATTACAAGGGTCGATTTTTCTCCTACGTTTATGTCTATTCCGTCAAGTATCATTTTAACGCTTAATGTATCGGTGGAAAAGTCGACTCCGCTAAGCTCCATTTTAAAATATCGGTAGTTATATTTGTCCTCTGTTTTTAAAACGGTGGGAGTGTATGTTTTTCCCTTTGCGTCAACAAGCTCGTAGCGAATATTTTTTTCATCAAATTCAGGGTAGGTAAGCTTAACCTCATCTATATGCCTTTTGTTATATCTCACGGTAAATTGCAAATAGCCCTCACTCTCAATATATACGAGGGAGTATGCGTAAACAGCACCGTTTTCCGAAAATTCATCGTTTACTGCGTGAGTGCGTAAATCGTCGCTGCTTTTATAGGCTTCCTTTAAGGCAGGGGTGATTTCAAGCTCCTCTAATGCCTTGTGCGAGGCTTGACACATTCTGAAAACCAAAGCGCCGATAAAAACAAAAAGCGCAACCGTTAAGGAAATTTTTATAATAACGCCAACTCTTTTGGCGGTCTTGTTTTCTTCCATAGTGTTACTCCTTGCAAATAATTCTTGTACTATTGTATCATATAATTATGAACCAATCAAGAAATTTTAAAAAAATACTTGACAAAACACTAAATTTTATATATAATAGGTATGCCAAAATACGCGATAGGAGAGAAACGGATGGTTTTAGATTTATCGTCACTGTTGAGCGGCAAGCGTTCAAGAATAGATTTTGATTATGAAATTGTTCAAGATGATGAAGAAAACGCCATTCTCCCACCGGATGATGTTTCTTTTACAGCGCCTGTTCGTGTGCAGGGATATATAACCGATAATGCAGGCTATATGTCACTTTGTGCAAGAGCGGAAATTGATTATAAATCACGCTGTGCAAGATGTCTTGAGGATATTTTTGGCACATTTATCCTTGAATTCAATCGTACAGTTGCGGATTCGGGTACTCTGCAAAACGAGGCAAACGACGAATATGTCGTTGTCAAGGGCGGTAAATTGGACATCGACCGTCAGCTTGTAGAGGACTTAATGCTTGAATTCCCATCAAAGCTCCTGTGTAAAGAGGAATGCGCAGGTCTTTGTCCGAAATGCGGTAAAAGCCTAAATTACGGTGCGTGCGATTGCCCGAAGAAAAAAGAAATTGATCCAAGACTCGCAATTTTGCAAAAACTACTTGAAAATGATGAATAAGTGTAGTATAATACTTTAGAAATATTGTTTACAGGAGGATACTCAAAATGGCAGTACCAAAGAGAAAGCAGTCTCATTCCCGTACAAACTTGAGAAGATCAAACAATAGCAAGCTCACAGCTCCAACAATGGCTAAGTGCAAGCAGTGTGGTGAATACAACCTCACACACCGTGTATGCTCTGAGTGTGGCTACTACGACGGAAAAGAGATCATTAAGAAGGAAAACGCATAAGTGAAATTTATGGGGTGTTGCTGTGGCATCGCCCCTTTTCACTTTATAAAATATTTCAAAAATTTTAACGCTAAAGACGGGATTTTTGTCCGTTCCAAAATCGGTTCATACCACAAGAAAGGAGCCTTTATGAATTATTCACCTAAGCATAACGACACACCTATGCGTGTAATATACGGAGCATTAATTACCGTTGGCCTAATTATGTATATGCTTGGCGGCGGAAATTTAGAGCTTGTCTTTACTTCAGTGGCTTTGGTGCTTATAGGCACAGGGCTTTATCTTTTCATAAAGCACGATTTGACAACCTTTACCTATATAGTTATGGAAAACGAGGGCAGACTTGACTTTTATGTAGACAGAGTAGTGGGCAAGCGCGGCTCTTATGTTTGCTATTACCCTTTATGCGACCTTGTAATTATTGAAAAATACGAAAAGGGCACAAGGAAAAGGCTGAACAAGGAGTACGGTAAAACCTTTGTATATAAGTATTTTCACAATAGATTTAATAAGGAAAAATACGTGCTTGTATTTAAAAATCAAGGCTACCACGACGCTGTTGTCTGCCAGCTCGATACAAAAGCATTTGAATACTTAAAAAGCGCTTCTGAGGCAGAAAAGAATAAATATGAGGAATAAATTTCCGTATAACCTACAATTTAGGTAGGGCTATACGGAAGTTTTTTATCTTAGCTTTGCGCAAAGTAACAAAAAGTAAATTACTTCAGAGTTATAAATTGACAAAAAAAGTAAACTATGATATAATTTAAATACAATGATATTATAAGGAGAGTAATATGAAAAGGAAAATTATCTTATTTGCATCTCTTATTTTGATGATTATGTGCGTTTTTGCAATTTCTGTAAATGCTGAATGTACTGAGCATACAGATAACTGGACACTAACTCTTGGCGAAAACAGCGTGTTTGATGAAATAAGAGCTGTAAATGTTTGCGCTGAGTGTAATTTAGTTCTTGAGGATGAGGTTATTGAGCCGCTTTTAACATCCCTTGGCTATTCCTATTACGGTCAAAGCTTTACTCAGGGCTTTTGCGCAAATACAGATGCTATTGAAAAATATGAAAGCTACACAGGCAAGCGTTTCCAATACGGTGTGGTTGCCGCCGCAACAGGCGTTGTTGGCACAAATCCGGTAAATTCAGACGGAGTGGCTGATAGCGACAAGGCAATAGTAATTAATATGGGTGAGAAGAACACCCAATATTTCGATGTTAAGATTGTAAATCTCGGAGAGGATAAGCTTAACGAAAAAATTATCGCCTGCGCCTATGCCATAACAGACGGTGTTGTGCTTTACGGTGATAATACATATATTGAAAACGGTGTTGCGGGCGTTAGCTACAATGAGCTTGTAAGCCTTATTAAAGATAATGTTATGCCACAGGGCTTAAGCGATGTAAGATATTTAACTGCCGAGGAGCTTGATATAACTCCGGGCAGCTATTGGAACGCAGGAAGCAGCGCTACACAGTATACCGACGGTGCAACGGCGCTTAGGTTCTCCTCTACACGCAGATTTGCAAGAAATGAGCTGCCCAAGGGCTCGCAGCTTACCGTAGGCAACGGATGGAAGGTGCGTCCTGAGCTGTGGAAGGTAGATAATAACGGAAATCCTGTTAAGGGCTCAAGAATTTACACAAGCGAGCTTAAGGCAGGAACACATTCTATTGACAATATGTGGGCAAAGGGAGATGACTATAAGTATATCTCGTTTAATATCTCCACCGATGATAGCTTTGCAAACTGTGATATGACGGTTGAAGGAATTATGCACGCATTTAAGCTACAGGTTCCCTTTTCAACTGTTGCAAATACTGTAACAATTGAAGAAAAAGAAATCCCAAGCATTAAGGGCTTACAGCTTGTTGAATTTGTAAAGGATGAAAACCTTTTTGTAAACAGCTACTATACCAGCACACTCAAAACAACAATGAGTACTAACGAGGGAACCGGAATGGTATATTATGCCACATGTCAGTTTACAAAGGGAGAATTACCTGTAGGCACTGTTATTGAAATAGAGGATGGTTGGATGTA
The DNA here is from genome assembly GCA_017461055.1 of Clostridia bacterium. Lineage (GTDB taxonomy): Bacteria > Bacillota > Clostridia > Oscillospirales > CAG-272 > RGIG2000. Next base: position 4,423 of record JAFTZI010000164.1, read on the forward strand.
CCGTCCTGAATATTGGGTTGATGACAACAAAATATCTACAAGACCAAGCGTAACAAGTGAGTACAGAATTGTGATTACCGAGGACTTTTGGGACACTGAATGTCACAGAGCCTTTAACATTTGCACAATCCTTAAGGACGATTTAACAGACGAGGACTGGGAAAAGGTTGTCAGCGCATTTAAGATTTACGTGCCGGCAAGCTCAACATTATATACAGTAAACAAATAATCCCCCACACAACACAAAAATTCCACCGGAAGCTCGGTGGAATTTTTTATTGTATATAGAAAACCCCACGATAGTCGTGGGATTACGTAGAGTTTTACCGGTGAACAGAAAAAAAGCAAACAACAAGACAGCAGAAAAATGGCGTGGAAAAGAAAGCATACATCAAGTCTCCATCAGAGAGGCACGCCGCAAGGGCGCCTCGACAGAAGGAGCCACCAGAGCCATTTATGGCAAACCGTAACAACTGCGTGTCTGACAGGTCGTTTTCAAGCACACTTGTGTGTAGCCAGTAGTATCAGGGCTATGCCCGAAAATGCAAATCCACCGGCTGGTGGATTTTTATTATTGAATTTTCTTTCTGAAATTATTTTCAGTAGCCGCGCCGAAGCGATTCTTTATAAATTGAAG
>JAFTZI010000165.1 GCA_017461055.1 Clostridia bacterium
CGAACCCCCGACCTACTGCTTAGAAGGCAGTTGCTCTATCCGGCTGAGCTACGGGTACATAAAAATGGAGCGAGTGATGGGAATCGAACCCACGCGACCAGCTTGGAAGGCTGGAATTCTACCATTGAACTACACTCGCATATGCTTTCTTTTTGCCTTAATATAATAGCACACCAAACCACCTTTGTCAATAGTTTTTTTATTTTTTTTGAAAAAATTTTTAAATGCTCAAAAGTCCCCGTCAAAATTCATTTTTTAGCGACTTTTTACCCGCAACATAGCGATAAAAAAGAGCTGTTGTCATCATTAACAACAGCTCTTTTGGGCATTTATATAAAAGGGGCAGCTTTATATAAATCATTTAATCAAGACAGCATAGGAGCCAACCTCAGAAAATCTCTTTTCAAAAAGCTCCATATCAATATCAAATATATTACCGCTTGGATTAGCTAAGGTAACAGTTCCTTTTTCAAGGTCATAGCCAATCAAAACAAGAGTATTAACATTTGACTTTAAGTAGGTTGCTTTGCCATCTATAATTAAAGTGCGAAAAACCGAAGGGGTAGAGTCGAATTCCTCGCACGCCCAAACAATAACAGGGTTTCCCTGTGAAACCTCATAATATAGCATATCAACATTATAGCCGCTCACATCAGTTGCCAAAAAGCTTCCACCGTTAATGCCAATATACTTATTAGCGGCATTAACAATCACAGGCGGCATACATCCATAGGAATTATACGTGTCCTTTGGATTTCCGGCATTTGCCTCAAAAATATCTGTGTAATGCGCAGGCCCCTTGCTAAGGTAAAGGTCGCTTAAATCACATTTATCAACATCGTGCTTTAAATAGTTTAACACCATACATAATGCAGTTATTTCATCCCCGCTTGGAAGCTCGGGAAATTTTGAAATCAGTTCCAAATCAATAGAAGCGTTGCTTGCCATCTTCATATATTCCTCGCTTGCCAAAACCGTGCCAATTGCGTGCAGGCCATTAATTTTATCTCCTGTTTGCGTATATGATGTAATATCAAGGTACGCATCAAAGGAAATCACATCGTTTCCTTTAGCTTCAATTACAGTAGAGTAGGATGTTAAAAGATTGCTTGTGCCAATCATAGTTTTGGTAAAAAACGCTTCCTTAACACCGTTTACCGAAATGTATCCCGAGCCTGCATTTGTAATTTGTTCAGGAGTGTCAAGATACACCTCTGCGCTTAGGTATAGCTTGGAGTCATTTTCTAATTTGAAAATAGCCCACTCAATCCTTAAATTAGTGTCAGATAATCGTTCACTGGTAATAGTTCCGGTTTTATCAATTGTTGGGAGAGGTGCATTATTTACATTGTCATCATCGTAAGAACCGTTCGATGAACCTTGTGTCGAGCCCTCGGGTGTAGAGCTCTCAAAATCGTTTGCATTTACATAAAACACAGCAACACAAACAATACAAAGAACAATGAGAATAATGCAGGATAAGTACTTTTTCATAATTTTTTCCTTCCTTGTTTTTTAATATGTAAATCCCTTGGTCACAATCTGATAACTGCCATTGGTGATTTTATTATACAGTAAAAAATTACCAATTCAACTTGAAATGATTGACACAAATTCCAAGAAAACGACAATCCGACAAAATAGTAAATAAACAAATGTCACAAAAGGAGTAAAAAGGAAAAATACTGCGACAGAATAATATGTTTCTTGAATTTTTCACAATGGTGTGATATACTAAATTAAAGGAATTTTTAACGAGGTAGCTATGAATATTAAAGAAAGAATAGAACAGCTAAGAAAGCTTATAGCATATCATTCAAAAAGATATTACGAGCATGATGCTCCGGAAATATCCGACTACGAATACGACAAGATGTTTGAGGAATTAAAGTTGTTGGAGCAAGACCATCCGGAGTTTTATGGCGAAACCTCTCCGACACAGCGTGTAGGAGGAATGGCGCTTGATAAATTTGAAAAGGTCAAGCACGAGGTAAGAATGGCAAGCTTAACTGATGTTTTCGATTTTGATGCCCTTCGCAGCTTTATAAGAAAAACCAAGGAAGAGGTAGGTAACGATACTACCTTTTCAGTTGAGCCGAAAATTGACGGACTCAGCGTTTCTCTTAAATACGTTGACGGTGTTCTGAAGGTAGGCGCAACGCGCGGTGACGGTAGCATAGGCGAGGATGTTACAGCCAACCTGAAAACAGTCCGTTCTATTCCTCTTGAATTAAATGAAAAAATCAGCATTACAGTCCGTGGTGAGGTTTATATGCCGCATAGCTCCTTTGAAAAGCTGAATAGAGAAAAGGAATTGAATAACGAAGCTCTATGGGCAAATCCAAGAAACGCCGCGGCAGGCTCCTTAAGATGTCTTGATTCAAAGGAGACAGCCAAGCGTGGACTTGATATTTTTGTTTTCAATTATCAGGCAGGAGATTTTTCCGATGTAACAACTCATAAGGAAACAATAGATAAAATCAACTCCTTGGGCTTCAAAACAATTCCGCTTCTAACCGTCAGCACAGACGAGGACGAAATAGTAAATGCAGTAAAATCCTTAGGAGAAAAAAGGCAAGAGCTTGAATTTGACATAGACGGAGCGGTAATAAAGGTTAACTCCCTTGAAAAGAGAAGAGAAATGGGCGAAGGAACAAGCACACCTAAATGGGCAGTTGCCTATAAATACCCACCGGAGCAAAAGAAAACCAAGCTCCTTGATATTGCCATTCAAGTAGGCAGAACAGGAGTTCTGACTCCCAATGCAGTATTAGAGCCTGTAAAGCTTGCAGGAACTACCGTGTCAAGAGCTACTCTTCACAATATAGATATAATAAAGGAAAGAGACATAAGAATTGGTGACACCGTAATTGTTCAAAAGGCAGGAGATATCATTCCCGAGGTCGTTGGAAGTGTAAAGGAAGCAAGAAACGGAAGTGAGCTTCCCTACGAAATGCCAAGCCTGTGCCCATCCTGCAACGGACCTCTTACCTACGATGACGCAGACGATTTTATCGACGATGGCGAGGACTTTACATTGGGCGCACTCCGTTGCACCAACCCTCTTTGCCCTGCTCAGCTTGAAAGAAACATAATTCATTTTGCCTCCAAAAAGGCAATGAATATTGAGGGCGTCGGAGAAAGATTTGTCAATCAGCTCTTGGAAGCAAGCCTTATTCACGACGCATCAGACCTATACTATATAGACCCGGCAGAAATCGCCAAGCTTGACCGAATGGGTGAAAAAAGTGCAGAAAACTTTGCAAAGGCAAGAGAAGCATCTAAAAAATCCGGTCTTGCAAGAGTAATTTTCGCCTTGGGCATTCGTCATATAGGCGAGGTTGCATCAAGTGAGCTTGCAAATAAATTCGGCTCAATCGACGCATTGTTCACAGCCACCCTTGAGGAAATTAAGGAAATCGGTGATTTTGGCGACATAATGGCAAGAAGCGTTGTTGACTTCTTTAGCAAGGATTCAACAAGATATATAGTAGAAAGACTCAAAAACGCGGGAGTAGATACCGCAAACGAAATAAAAGAGGTGTCAAACGAATTTGAAGGACTTACCTTTGTTTTGACAGGCACTCTTGAAAATATGACAAGAGATGAAGCCTCTGATATGATAAAAGCAAGAGGAGGAAAAGTTTCATCCTCAGTTTCCAAAAAAACAAGCTATGTATTAGCAGGTGAGGAGGCTGGCTCTAAGCTAACTAAGGCGCAAGCATTGGGAGTAAAAATAATCAGCAAGGAAGAATTTTTAGAAATGTGCAAATAGGAGGTGGCCATATGCTTAGTTCAATAAGTATGTCAGCACAGCGGGCAATTCGTATGCTTGAGAGCAGTGGCTATCAAGCAGGCTTAGTCGGTGGTTGCGTAAGAGATATGCTAATGGGTCAAAGGCCTAACGATTTTGATATAACCACCAATGCCACTCCCGAGGAAATGAAATTTGTTTTCAAAAACGAAAAAGTAATCGAAACCGGTATTAAGCACGGAACACTAACTGTTTTAATTGATAATGAGCCAATAGAAATTACTACCTTCAGAATAGATGGCGAATATAAGGACAACAGACATCCGCAAAGCGTTTCCTTTTCACGTAACCTTATAGAGGATTTAAAAAGACGTGATTTTACAATAAATGCTATGTATTACGATTTGGACGATGGCGTTTACGATAGCTTTGGCGGTATTGATGACTTAAAGAAAAAAATCATAAGAGCGGTAGGTGACCCACACAAAAGGTTTACAGAGGATGCTCTTAGAATTTTACGTGCAGCTCGTTTTTCCTCGGTTTTAGGCTTTAAAATAGAGGATGAAACAAAAAAAGCGATGCTTGATTGTAAGCATCTTTTAAAAAACATTTCAGCCGAGCGAATTGCCGTAGAATTAAACAAGCTCCTTCTTGGCAAAAACGTAAAAAATGCCATATTGGAAAACTATGAAATTCTTGGAGAAATCTGTCCTGAATTCATCAAAATGAAGGGCTTTAATCAGCACAATAAATGGCACATTTATGATATACTCGAGCATACTGCTGTAGCAACCGAAAGCGTGCCGCCCATTTTGCCGCTTAGATTAACAATGCTTTTCCACGATACTGGAAAGGTACACACCTTTTTCAGAGACGAAAACGGTGTTGGACATTTCTATGGTCACGGAGAAAAAAGTGCCGAAATTGTCAAAGACTTCCTTCATAGATTCAAATACGATAACGCAACGCAAAAAGAGGTATATGAGCTTGTAAAGCATCACGATCTTTATACAGAGGAGGATGAAATACTCATAAAAAAACGTCTGAATCGTATGGGAAAGGAACGCTTTTTAAGCCTTATTAAAATTCAACGTGCCGATAATAGTGCGCAAAATCCGGAGCTTACCAAAATGGAGCATTTTGATATTTTGGAAAATATGGTTGAAAAAATCTCCGCACAAAGCTGCTTTACCTTATCTAACCTTGAAATAAACGGAAGCACGCTTATCGAAAACGGATTTGAAAAGGGTAAAAAAATAGGAGATATATTAAGTATCCTTCTTTCAGAGGTCATAGAGAACAAGCTTCC
>JAFTZI010000166.1 GCA_017461055.1 Clostridia bacterium
CTTTGGTGTTTCACTTTTGAACGACTGCAAGTACGGTCACGATATTCACAACGGGGATATGCGCCTAACAATTCTCACATCGGCTTGGAATCCTGACAATATGAGCAACTATAACGACCAGGGTGAGCATACTCTTACATATTCAATTTACCCACATAAGGGTAGCTTGGCTTCTTGTGATACTGTTAAGTATGCTTACGATTTGAACCTACCTATGACTGCTGTTAAGGCTACGGGTAACGGTGCTCTTCCTTGCGAGTACTCCTTAGTAAGTGTTGACAAGGAAAATGTAATAGTTGAGGCTATAAAAGAGGCAGAATACGGAGATGAAACCGTTGTCCGTCTATATGACTGCAAAAACGTACGTACAAGGACAAATGTTAAGCTTGGCTTTGATGTAAGTGAGGCTTATATCGGTAATTTAAGCGAGAAAAAGCTTAAAAAGCTTACAGTGAAAAACAACGCGGTTAACATTGAGGTTAAGCCATTTGAGATTGTAACGTTAATAGTTAAATAATTGCATTAGAAAATAACCTTTTGCTTTTTGGCAAGAGGTTATTTTTTTATCTTATCGCATATAATTTACTAATTTATTGTGAATTGTGGGTGATACAAATAAACAGACTGCAAAAATATTTTTTTAATGGCTTGCTTTTGTCCGTTGTAGCAATTATTATGCGAACGGTATCGGTAAGCTTTAATGTATATGTTACCTCTAAGGTGGGCGCTGAGGGAATGGGGCTTTTAAATCTTACCTCGACGGTTTACAGCTTTGCAATTACTCTTGCAACATCGGGTATTAACTTAGCTGTTACGCGTCTTGTTTCCAATGCTCTGCCTTATGAAAATGAAAGCTATTTTGATAAAAAATCCGACAGACGTGTGCGTAAAATAATGAAAAATGCGCTTTTTTACTGTTTGTTTTTCTCGGTTTTGTCAAGCATACTTTTATTTACAAGCGCCTCAGCCATAGGTAAGGCGGCGCTTGGGGATGCAAGAACTATTCCTGCCTTGAAAATTCTTTCCTTTACTCTTGTGCCGATTTCCTTATCAAGTACGCTGAATGGGTATTTTTGCGCTGTGCGACGGGTTTACAAAAATGTGATTTTACAGATTTGTGAGCAGTTTGCAAAAATCACTGTTGTTTCCTCGCTTTTGGTGCTTATAGCTCCTCGTGGGTTGGAATACGCCTGTATTGCTGTTGTAGCAGGTGGCGCTGTCAGTGAGGCTGTATGTGTTATAATTTCAATTACATTGTATCTTTTTGACAGAAAAATACACAGGAGTAAGAAATTTCAAATTACCGATAATGGCAAAAAGTCCGCTGACGTGTCTAAATTTGACGTAAAAGGGGTGAAAAAGGGGAGCTTTATTACCCTTGGTGAGCATACGCGGTCAGAGGACAATTCCATTATAAAAATTGCTTTGCCTGTGGCAGTCAGTACGTATGTGCGCTCTGCTCTTTTGACAATTGAGCATCTTGCTATTCCTTGGGGACTTAAGAAAAGCGGAGCAAGCGCTTCGCAAGCACTTGCTTCATACGGTGTTTTACACGGAATGGTATTTCCGATTTTGCTTTTTCCGTCTGCTGTTTTAAGCGCCTTTTCCTCTTTGCTGATTCCTGAGCTTTCAAGTGCGCACGAGCAGGGGGACACTAAAAGAATTAAAAGCATTGTTTCCCGTGTCTTTTGCTTTGCGTTATTGTTTTCGGTTGGTGTTGCCGGGGTTTTTGTTTGCTTTTCAAGCGAGCTTGGTAAAATTATTTACAATAGTGCTGAGGCCGGCGAGTTTATTAAGCTTCTCTCCCCTTTAATCCCGCTTATGTATTTAGATAACGCTGTTGACAGTATGCTAAAGGGTCTGGGCGAGCAGCTTTACACAATGAGGGTAAATATAATTGATGCACTTATGAGTGTTGTGCTTGTTGTGACGCTTCTGCCATTTATGGGTATTAAGGGCTATGTGGTGGTGATTTTTTTGATGGAGCTTTTTAACACGTCCTTTAGTATTATTAAGCTTTTAAGCATTACCAAAATCAATACTCCCATTAAAAAATGGGTGTTCAAGCCCCTTGGCTGTGTAATTGCCTCCACGATTATAACAAGAGCTGTTTTTAGCATTGATTTTGTTTATTTGCCGCTTATGAGTCTTTTTGATGTTAAAATATTATCATTTGTGGAAATAGGCGTTTGTGCTATTATTTATCTTATTTTAACAAGGCTGTGCGGTGCTATATCTAAGGAGGAAATTTATCTTGCCAAAAGCTTGGTAAAGAGGTGCTAATTATACAAATTTATACAAAAAACAGCCACGTGTCCCACTTTTTTGCTTGAATTTTCCTGTTTTGGCTTGCGGTGTAGTGCTTGGTAAATATTGTTCCTTGAATTATATTTTTCTTGATGTTACAATTTAAGTGTAATTGCAAAGGCGATTGCGAAAAACATTAAGAAAGGATGATGATTTGAGGAAAGCTACATCATTTGTTTTGTTAATGGCGCTTGTGCTTTCTTGCTTTGCTATGATGTCATTTGCAAGCGAGCCTAAAAGCAGTGTGGGCGTTTTCATTAACAATCAACAGTTTAACGGAGGGGTAACCGTTAAGGATGCCACTACCTTTGTCGGTATAAGGAAGTTTGCAACATCTATGTATCCCGGAGCTTCAGTTAGCTACAATTACTCTACAAGAACACTTACGGTGAAAACGGATAAATTGTATTTGACCGCTAAGGACGGAGATAACTATATTGTTGCAAACGGTAGATATCTTTATACTAAGTCACCTGTCTATATGCGTTACGGAGTTATGTATGCTCCTGTTGTGCTTATGGCCAAGGCCTTTGATGCTAAAATCAGCTGGAGCAATTACAGCTCCTCATTTTACATAACAAGAGGTAGTGGCGGAATTTTATCGGGGGATAAATTCTACCGAAGTGACGAGGTACTATGGCTTTCACGCATTATTAATGCGGAAAGCGGTGCTGAACCGTTTTTGGGAAAAATGGCAGTTGGAAATGTAATTTTAAACAGAGTACGCTCCTCTTATTTTCCTAACACTATTTACGGTGTGATTTTCGATAAGAAAAACGGAACTCAGTTTAGTCCTACCGCAAACGGTACGATTTATAATACCCCATGTGAGCAAAGTGTAATTGCCGCAAAAATTTGTCTTGAGGGATACTCGGTTAATACAGGTATTTTATACTTTGTTAATGCATCGGTTGTTCCTAATTCGTGGGTAGTTAAGAATAGGCAATTGTATGCAAAAATCGGCAACCACTCATTTTATTATTAATGGGGGTGCGAAACGCATTTTCTGAGGCTTAATGCCTCGGCAGTCAAAAAGGACACCTTTTGGTGTCCTTTTTGACTGTTAATTAAAGATTAATTTCATAAGAGTGTACAATAGCGGAATTGTGATTATACATAAAATGTGAGATATCAACGCCATGCTTGCTCCTGTTTTAGGGCTTTTACCGTATGCCTCGGGGAAAACTATGGTATTTAAGCCGAAGGGCGTTGCTACGTAGAAGAAGGTTAAATACAGTATGCTATTGTCAAATTCCTTGTTGAAAATTAAGCCTGCAAGCTCCTTTATGCCAAAAAGCGCTGCTATGATGGCTGTGGGAATTATGATTAATCTGAATAATGTTGCTATGTATACCTTTTTGTCCTTTAACATATTTAAGATATTGAAGCGTGCCATAGTAAAGCCTGCTAAAAGCATTGCAATCGGTCCCATACAAGCGCTAAGTGTATTGAATGTAGATTCTACAAAAATTGGCAAATGATTGCCCAGCCCTGTAAGACCAACAATTATGCCTAATATCATAGCTACCATTGGGGCATTGATTATACTTTTTATAAAGCTTCCCTTTCCATCGCCCTTTGGAACGAGTCTGCCTATTCCCCAAGCATATATTACAATGGTGCCCGGAAGGGTAAAGAGCTTATAAAAGGACAAAAACTCACTGCCAAACATAGAAAGAACAACGGAATCGCCCATATAGCCAAAATTGGCTACTGCCAAGGCATACTCGTATACGCCTCTATCGTCCTTGTTCTTTTTTGTAAATGCTCTTGCTAAGGGGATTGCTATTATGAGGCTAAGAAAAACAACGAAGCAAGCAAAAATAACATTTATACTGTGAGTGCTAAGAGATTTTACGGTGCAATACTTTGCCATTGTTATAAAGCTGAGAGCCGGACAAAACACCCATGTTTCCAGCTTAGCAATGGTCTTGCCTGCATCATCAGACAAAATACC
>JAFTZI010000167.1 GCA_017461055.1 Clostridia bacterium
CATAGAGGGTGTAGCTGCCAACCTCTTTTGTGTTTTCCTTGTCAATGGAGTAAACACGAAGCACCTCGTTATCAAGATAATAAATATGCGTGTTACTCCGTTTGATGCGATCGGCCTCTATAATGCCTTCCACCTGGTTGTCGGTAATTTCTTGGTAGCCGCCCGTTCCATTCATTCCGCCATTCAAAGCGTCTGCCTCCGGCATTGCAGAATTATCTTTTTCTGCACCCATGCTAAAGGAAATGTCCTTCAGTCCTGCCCATAGCTTTTCTGCATTATTCTTGTACCTTGGCTGCTGAAATGTAAGAGCATTCAACTTTTGAATAAGCCCGTAATACTCGCTGTTTTCATATTGCGACACATCGGGTGGGGTGGTGTTAAACGGAATAAAAAGCCATAGATTGCAAGCAATCAATACAAGGCACGCACAAGCTGCCACAAGTGAAATAAACTTCTTGCTTGCTTTGGGTTTAATTATGTTATTGGGATGTGCCTCATTAATGTATTTATCATCGGCAAGGCTCAAGCCAAGATACCAATTCTTTTTCTTCATACAAATATCCCTTCCTTTGTAAGATAATCTTTAAATTTGTTTCTGGTTCTATGCAGGATAACGCTGACATGACTTTCAGAAAGGCGCATACTGTCTGCAATGGCCTTAACACTCATGGAATACCAATACCTACGCATAAATATAACGCGCGCTTTGGTATCAAGGCTTGCAATAAAACCGTTGATTGCCTGCTTCATCACAAATTCATCCTCTATTGAAGCCTCTCTGTTTGGAATACATTCCCAGTATTCATCAATAGCACTTTCTACCTCTGCGCCGCGTTTTTGCGCGCTGTCATACCGATATCGGCTTATGGCAATGTTCCGTGTGATACGAGCAAGAAAGCCTTGCAGCTTGGTGGGCTTTTCGGGTGGCATAGCATTCCACGCACCGTTCCAAGTGTCGTTAACGCATTCATCCGAGTCTTCGCGCGAGCGAAGAATGTTATATGCGACAACGTAGCAATATTTACCGTATTTCATTTCAGTTTCACGAATAGCATTTTCGTTGCGTTCCCAATATAGCTCAACAATTCTTTCATCTTCCATACAGTCACCTCCTTGCATAGCTCCTAAAGGCCTTTCACCCATATAGTCGCAAAACAAATGCAATATCTTACAGCTTGAAGGAATATTTTTTCAATTATTTTACACAAACAGCTGTTAATCTGTAAAATCATTATATCACATCTTTGCTAATATGTAAACATTGGACACTTTCTTGACTTGAGTAAACGCTGTTACATACTCAAAAATAAGCAAAATGATACTTACATTGTAATTAACAAGGTATGAAATATACTTTATGCAAAAAGGACACCGCTTGGTGCCCTTTTTGATAATTATGAAATTTATTTTGCAAATACCATTTCGTTGACGATTTGGCAAATTTGATTGATTATATTGATGTCAAGCTCCCCAAAGGGTAATGGCTCGACCTTTTTGCCTGTAAGGGTGGCAAGCCAGGTTAATGCTACTGCGTATCTTCCGTAGGTGTGGGACATATGGAAGCCGTCACAGCAAAGGGACTCGCCGCCGTTTTTGTAATCGAAGGCGGGAATGCGCTCACGCATTGCTTGAATAACGTCTCCTGCGGGAATGAGCTTGGCTCCTATTGCTTTGCAAGCTATCTCTGATGCTTGGCAAAGGGCGTTATACATCTTTTGTTGATCGCGGTCGTATATAGGAAATTCGGAATGAGTGGAGTCTATTTCATACGCCCAGGTACGATGAAAATACAATTCTGCCATTGGCTGTAGCTTTCTTACGTATGACACAAGGTTATCAAGGTAGGGCTGATAGGTTTCGTACTGTCCTGAAAAATGGCTTACCTGCTGTAATGTAACAACGTCAAATCGGTCGCTTTTTATGATTTGATCTATTGTAACACACTCCTCTGCACGGTCTGTGCCATTTACGATATGCAAATAATTTGCATTGTTATTTACCACGTTTTCCCAATGGGTTTGAAGGCTGCATCCGCCAATAGCCAAGTCAACCAAGGTTAAATCAAAGCCTCTCTCCTTTGCCAAGTCGTGCAAATACGCGTGCGCGTCTATGGAAAAGCTATTACCGATAGATAGAATTTTCATACAACTGTCCTCCGATAGTTTTTTATTAAGTTTAGCACATTTTTTAATGCTTTGCAACAGGCAAATATCAATAATTCAGTAAAAGCTGCGACCCTGTGTCGCAGCTTTTACTAAGTTATATAACAAGCAATATGCTGGAAAGCAAAAGGATTTCCATAGCAATCGGCAAAATAGTTAAGATACCAAACCAGATTTTATCTCCCCGTTTCTCTTTGCCCTTATATTGCTTAAGTGTGCCCTTCCAGCCGATTATCCCAAGAACCGTTGACGGTATGTAAAGCGCCAATGCAATTCCTGCGCCAATTGCGGCAAGCACTATGTAAATTGCATTTCCCAGCCCACTCAAATCCACGCTTGCATTCGGGTCGGGAGTTTGGGTTAACACATCTATCAAAAGAGGGACAAAGAAAACAATAATAGCCACACTCGCCACAGCGCACAAAGCTGTGCTGACGATTTTATGAGCCTTATAGCCTTTTGTTCTTTTATCTATATCCATAAATACACCTCCGTTCTTGCCAACAATATTTTATCACATAATAGTCAGATATGCAACATTTCAGACAAAAAGTCCTTCATCCATTTTATGTAAGGTATTGACAAAAATACAATCTTATCGTAAAATTAGGTTGTAATTTATTTTTTAGGAGATACGATGAAACATAAAAATTTAAGGTCGCTTGTTTTCTCTGCTCTGTTTTTGGCTTTGGGAATTGTTTTGCCCCTGTTGACAGGTCAGATAAAGGAAATTGGCGATTCTCTTTTGCCTATGCACCTACCCGTTATGCTTTGCGGCTTAATATGCGGCTGGGAGTATGGACTTGTCGTTGGATTGATTTTACCGTTTTTGCGCAGCTTTATATTCGGCATGCCTCCGCTTTTTCCAAACGCTGTTTGGATGAGCCTTGAGCTTGCCACATACGGTCTTGTTATTGCCTTGGTTTACAGGCTATTTAAGAAAAAGGGATATCTCTCTCTTTATGCTTCCCTTGTTGCCTCTATGCTTTCGGGCAGGGTGATTTGGGGAATTTCCAAGGCGATTTTGCTCGGTATAAGGGGCACAGCCTTTCCCATTGAAGCCTTTTTGGTAGGTGGCTTTGTTGATGCAGCGGTTGGCATTATAGCGCAGCTTATACTTGTACCTAACATAATGAAAATTTACACGCATATCGAAAACAAAAAGGAACACGTTAAAATGATTAATGTTAAATTTCCTTACGGAAAGGAATACTTGGAATATGATTTTTGCGAAAATGAGCTTGTTGGTGTTTTGGAGTCATCCATAAACAGCTATGTGCCTAAGGAAAGTGAATATGAGCTTGTAAAGAATGCGATTTTAAGCCCTGTTAATTCAAAGAGACTTTGTGAGCTTGCTAAGGGTAAGGAGAACATCGTTATTATTGCAAGCGACCACACCCGACCTGTGCCAAGCAAAATAATTATGCCTATTATGCTTGAGGAGATAAGACGCGGCGCGCCAAATGCCAAAATCACCATTTTGATTGCAACGGGCTGTCACCGTGGCACGACCAAGGATGAGCTTGTTTCCAAATTCGGCGCTGAAATTGTTGAAAAGGAAAATATTTACATACACGACTGTGACGAGACTGACAAGCTTGTGTCAATCGGCACTCTTCCCTCGGGTGGTGAGTGCATAATTAATAAAATTGCGCGCGATGCTGACCTTTTGGTTGCCGAGGGCTTTATTGAGCCACACTTTTTTGCAGGCTTCAGCGGCGGACGAAAGAGCGTTTTGCCCGGTGTGTGCGCAAGAAAAACCGTTCTTGCCAACCACTGCTCCGAGTTTATTGCAAACGGAAATGCAAGAACAGGAGTTTTAGAAAACAATCCCATCCACAAGGATATGCTTTGGGGTGCTAAACGGGCATGCCTTAGCTTTATTGTCAATGTTGTATTAAACAGCGAAAAGCAGGTTATTTATGCTGTGGCGGGCGATATGGAAGGCGCTCACCAAAAGGGCACAGAGTTCCTTTCCTCTCTTTGCGGCGTGAAGGCAAGGGAGGCAGATGTGGTTATTACCACAAATGGCGGATACCCCCTTGACCAAAATGTATATCAGGCTGTTAAGGGTATGACCGCAGGTGAGGCTACTGTGAAAAAGGGCGGCGTAATTATTATGCTTGCCAAATCAAATGACGGTATAGGCGGCGACCATTTTTATCATCAGTTGGCAGATGAGAGTGATATTACAAAAACAATGGCGCTTTTCCTATCACGCGAAAGAGGGGAAACCGTTCCCGATCAATGGCAGACTCAAATTCTGTTAAGAGTACTGCTTCACGCAAGTGTTATTTACGTATCGGATATGGACGACGGAATAATTGAAAAAATGCACATGACACCTGCTCATTCCATCGACGAGGCTTTGTGCAAGGCGCGTGAGCTTTTAGGCAAAAAAGAGCTTAAAATCGTAGCTATCCCCGACGGAGTGTCTGTAATTGTAGAAAAATAATTTAAAGACAGGGTAATGCCCTGTCTTTTTGTCACGGTTTGTATTTGTGTATCCTTTTTTCGTTGCATTTTACCATATATTATGTTATAATTGGAACAAGCAAGCTTAACTTCGCTGCAAATTGTCATAATTAAGGAGAAAAGATATGAAAAAGCCTTATGTATTTATAAGCTACTCTACTAAGGATGCTGAAGCTGCAAAC
>JAFTZI010000168.1 GCA_017461055.1 Clostridia bacterium
CCCGTGAACAAAACATCATCAACGAGGACTACGTTTTTGCCGCTTATTTCAAAGGGAATGTTTGTTTTGCTGTCCTTGTCAGAAACGCGAAAATCAATATCGTCACGGTGAGCCGAAATGTCAAGAACACCCACATTTACGTCCACTCCCTCAATCCTTTTTATATTTTCCGCAATAATTTGCGCCATCGGCACGCCTCTGCGTAAAATACCAACAAGGCAAAGATTTTCCACTCCCCTGTTCTTTTCCACTATCTCGTGGGAAATACGTCTTAAGGACCTTAACACCGCATCCTTGTCCATTAAGGTTGATTTAAAAACCATTTAACTTTTCTCCATTTACGGTAACATTGTTGCAACCAAAGGTGTAAAGCAAATCCCCTGTCTTAAAGGGCGCTTCCTGAAGCTGCGGAATATTTG
The DNA here is from genome assembly GCA_017461055.1 of Clostridia bacterium. GTDB lineage: Bacteria > Bacillota > Clostridia > Oscillospirales > CAG-272 > RGIG2000. Next base: position 420 of record JAFTZI010000168.1, read on the forward strand.
GCTGAAGGTCCATTTTACCCTTGAAATAAGGATGAGTGTAGCCCTCCTTGTACTCAAAGGTACAGTTTACAAGCTCTACTCCGTCAACATTACCGTCTGTGCCTGCAATAATAGATGGGTTTTCCTCTATAAAGTGGCAGTCTTCAATAGTAACATTCTTAATTTGTCCCTTGGCATTGGCGGCGCAAATGATAAAGCCCTCGCCCTTGCCCCACCATCCGCCTGCGTGGATGTGTGTTTTGCACTCTATGTTGGAGATTTTAACGTTTTCTACAATTCCGTCGTCCCCAGAGAAGATAGAAATACCTCTGTTAGAGGGCAAAATTTTAATGTCCTTAACAACAACGTTTCTTACAACGCTGTAAAGATGTCCGAATCTTATAGCGGCAGAGCGAGAGGACATTAGGCAGTCGCTTACCTCAATGTTTTCGCAAACGCCCTCTGTATTTGTAATACAGGTAGCGGCAAAGCAGTCATCTCCGCAAAGGAAGGTGCAATTTCTTACAACAATATTGCGTGAGGCGCTGAAATGAACTCCGTCATTGTTGGCAATTCTGTTATGGTTGTCAACATAAACCTTTTCAAAAAGAATGTCCTCGCAGTTAGAAAATGTAACTGTCCAACAGGGCGCGTTGAATATTCTTATATCGTGAATATGTATGTTTTTGCAATTGTTAAAGAAAATAGGCTGAGATGGGCGAGTAACCTTGGTTTCGGGGCCTACAACGGTCTGCTCCTCAAACTCCTTAATCATTTCCTCTCTCGGAATTTCGCACGGACACCAAGCGTCAAAGTTAACAAAGGCGTCACCGTTCATTTGAATTTTACCGCCGCCGCAAATTTCAATATTGTTGCAGTCAAGGGCATAAATCAAGGAAATTGTGTCTACCATTTCATTATGGTAAAAGCCATTGGCGCGGTAGTGAGCCAAATTACGTGAGCCGCAAATTTCGCTGTCGGGAGCGATAAATACCTTAATATCACTCTTTAGACTAAGAGTACCGCACAAGAAAATTCCCTTGCCCGAAAATTCAAGGGTGTCTCCCTTTTCGCAAGCGTCAATAGCCCTTTGTATAGCCGCTGTGTCAAGAGTGCATCCGTCACCCTTTGCGCCAAAATCTCTTACATTAACAGTTTTCATATATGAAAGCCTCCAAAAATCTATTCTTAATGTTATTTTAACATATTAAATAAAATCCGTCAACTTATTTTGGCAAGTAAAAGCCAAATATAATAAAACATATTTACAAATTTACTCTTTTATGGTAAAATGGTAAGAAGCAAAGGGCATATAAGGCTCTTTCTGATATGGAGGTACTTATGAAAAAGACACTAAAAATAATAGGTGCAATACTTATTGCAATCTTTGTTCTGGCAATGCTTGTGGTTCTCGGCTTTAAGGCATATGACAGAATAAAATATGACAGTTTTTACGACCACGCAGAAAAGGAATTTTACATTCCGGGTCTTGACGAGGGCTTTGTTCCACAGGGCTTTGAGTATATGGAGGAGGAGCACGTTTTCCTCGCCTGCGGCTATATGTCAAATGACAAATGCTCACGTGTTTACGTAATCAGCGACGACGGTGACGAATACTACTACACCGATTTAAAGAGGGAAAACACCGACCCCTATTTAGGACACACAGGCGGTATTACCTACTACAAGGACTGTGCTTATATAACAGGCTCAGACGGTATTGATGTTTTTGATTTGAATGACATTTTAGACCCAAGCATTAAATTTACCTATCAAAGAGGAACAATTGATACCTTCGGCATTGACCCTGCATTTTGCTATATTTACGACGGAGAATTAATTACAGGCTCCTTCTATAAAGCAGGGGATTATGAAACTCCCGTTTCTCACCACTACACAACAGCGTCAGGAGATACAAATAAGGCAATGATGGTTGCCTTTGACCTTATTAATTCAACAAAGGTTGAATACTACGTTGACCCAAAGCCGGTAGCCGCTTATTCAATTCCATCCTTTGTACAGGGTGTGTGCGTTACCGATGACGGAAAGCTCATCCTTTCCACCTCTTGGGGTCTTACCACATCTAAGCTCCACGTACACGACTTAGATAAAGTCTTTGCAACAACAAACAGCGACTTTGCAAAAACAGCCCTCGGACTTGAATACAATATTCCGCTTTACTCAGTAGACAGCTCCACATTTGTTGAAACAATCGAGGCTCCGCCAATGGCAGAGGAAATCGTTTACCTTGATAACAAAATCTGGATTTACAACGAAAGCGCCTGCAATAAGTACATCTTCGGCAAGCTGACAACCGGTAATTACCTGTTCTCATACAAGTACTAAAGCCCTACAATTTTCGAAAAGCTGTTTTGGCACACCATTTAGCACATTTAAATCTGCATAATAAAGGAGAATAGTTTTATGATTTTTTTCCGTAAGCGCTTAAATTCTGAAATAGACAAGGCAACACTTAGCCGTCCGTTTTTCCGTATCATAAAAATTGATAACTATGGTTATCATCTTACGGGAGAAGATAACAAGACAATTACGTTGCATATTAGTTTTGTAGATTTAAAGCCCAAGCCTTCAGTAGGCGATGGTCTGTATTTGTCTGAAAATATAATTGACGGAATTAAAATCAATTATCCTTGTTATACATTCAGTACTCACATTGGGAAGAAATATGCACGCCCACCACATGATTTTTATAAAAATCCAAGAGGATTTTTAATTTTCGAGTATGCAAACAAAAAAAGAGTTCTTCTTGAGCAGTGGTACGGATGATTGATATATATCTTAAAAAACAACAAAAGACGACCACGTGGTCGTCTTTTTTATATTTGAAAAGGAGTAAACCCTTTGTTTATAGTATATTCTTTATTGCCTCTAAAAGCTCGTCGTACTCGTCGAAGGCAGGAAGCTGTGGGTAATCTGCCTTGATTTTGTCGGTGCTTTTAAAGAGGAAGCCCGCCTTGGAGTTTAAAATCATGCCAAGGTCGTTGTAGCTGTCGCCTGCCGCAATTGTTTCAAAGCCTGCGGTCTGCAATGCCTTAACTGTTGTGAGCTTGGATTTTTCGCATCTCATTCTGAAGCCTGTTATTTCACCGCTTTCGGCAACCTCTAAGGTGTTGCAGAAAATAGTTGGCATGCCAAGCTTTTTCATAAGAGGAGCGGCGAACTGTGTAAAGGTATCGCTGATAATAATTACCTGTGTTAAATCTCTTAGCTTATCTAAAAATTCCTTAGCGCCTGGAATTGGGTCGATTTTTGCAATGGTTTCTTGGATTTCCTTAAGTCCAAGACCGTGCTCCTTCAAAATGCCAAGACGCCATTTCATAAGCTTATCATAATCAGGCTCGTCACGAGTGGTGCGCTTAAGCTCGGGAATGCCGCTTGCCTCAGCAAATGCAATCCAAATTTCAGGCACTAAAACGCCCTCTAAATCAAGACAAACTATATTTAAATTACTCATAAAACAATTCCTCCAAAAATAACATACTACGATTATATAACACGCCCTCAAATTTGTCAAGGGCTACAAAAAGAAAAATCAAGCCCTTTGGCTCTTTCTTTCACAGATTTCTTGCTATATTGGGCGATTTGTGCTATAATCAAACTAACTAAACAGCCTCGCCCTGTGGGAGAGGTGGCGGTGCAACCGACGGAGAGGGAAAAATGGAGCAATTACCATTAAAGAAAAATAACAAGTTATTAAATGTAGCAAGGATTTTGCGTCGAAACATGACTCGACAAGAAAAACATTTATGGTATGATTTTTTACGTTATTATCCCGTAAAGATATACAAGCAACGCATTATAGACAATTTTATTGCGGATTTTTATTGCCATAACGCTCGACTTGTAATAGAGATTGACGGTTCACAACATTACACAATGCAAGGTAAAATATATGATGAAGCAAGAACTGAAATTTTCGAAAGATATGGGCTTTATGTTTTGCGTTTTTATAATAAAGATATAGACAACAAATTTGAGGGTGTTTGCCAAATGATTGATAAAACAATCAAAAGCAGAATTGAAAGCCTTTCATAAGTACCCTCTCACCCACTGTTGTGGGAGCTCTCCCAAAGGGCGAGCCTTGCATATACGCCTGTTTGTCTTTAGGTGTATCGGCTTTACCCAATGCGTTTGCAATACAAAGGCTAAGCGGTGATAAATCAGAACAATAAATAAGAATTCGACGAGGTAATTATGGCAAGCAGTAAAGAATATATAGAGTTCGTTTTGGAACAGTGCAACGGACTTTCATCTCGTGCTATGATGGGCGAGTATGTGTTATATTATGGCGGTAAGGTTGTAGGCGGCGTATATGATAACCGTCTGCTTGTAAAGCCAACTAAGTCTGCTATGGCTCTTATGCCAAATGCAGATTATCAGTTACCTTACGATGGAGCAAAAGAAATGATTCTTGTAGAAGATATTGAGAACAGGGATTTTTTGAAAGAGCTGTTTGAGGCGGTGTGCCAAGAGCTTCCCGAACCGAAGAAAAAGAAATAATCAAATTCCAATTTATCAAGCGAAAATTAACCCCGGCAGATTTTTTATCTGTCGGGGTTAATTGTTTGTTAAAGTGCGCTTTTTCGGTTAAGGTCTTGTCTGCTCAAAGAGCCATGTCCAGATTTCTGCCTTTTTGCTTGCGTAATCCCAAACGTTGTGACCGTAGCCTGCTAATTCCTCGTATTCGATATTACCGTCCAAAGCCTTTAAGGCATTGACAATTTGCTGTGTACCGCTGATTGGAACACTGCCGTCATTTGTTCCGTGTATGGTATAAATCGGCATATTTACAAGCTTTTCTGCCTGTGTATAGTCAGCGCCGCCGCAAAGAGGAACTGCGCCTGCAAATTTTTCGGGATGGCGCATAAGTAAATCCCAAACTGCAAAGCCGCCCATAGAAAGTCCTGCAAGGTAGTATCTGTCAACGTCTGTTGAGTAGTTTCTTTCAAGCCAATCCATTATTTCCAAAACTGCCTTTAATTCGTTTGATTCCTCAACACTCTCAACACTGTAATTACCGTTTTCCCAAGGGGTGTCCACCCATTGATTGTTCCCAGGACACTGTGGGCAAACAACTATACTGTCCCAAAGAGGGGAAGCGTCATTTGAAAACATATTAAGAAGCATATGCTTCATTTGAGAAACATTGTCTGTTCCCCTCTCTCCTGCTCCGTGGAAAATTGTAAGAACAGGGTATTCCTTGCTTGCGTCATAATCGTAAGGAATATAAATTCTGTACGGAATAACCGTTCCGTCCCTTGCCTCAAAGATGCACTTATCAAAAAAGCTGAGCAAAATGTCCTGTGTAAGTCCGCTTTGCTTTTTGCTTAGCACATAGTCAACGTAAGAAACGTCCTTATAGGCTGATTTATGGTACATAAAGTCCTTCCTTGGCTCTGTGCTCCAGTTTCCGTTTCTTATTGTAACAAGAATTTCGGTTGTCAGAATGTCGTATAAATAATCATACAGTCTGCTGTTTGTGGCATAAAGCACATAGTCACTTCCCGAAATGCAAGCGCCAAAGTCGTTTGATTCGTTCAGCCTTGCCTTAACAAATTTAGTTTCCCTGAAATCGCCTATGTAAATGCAATGGCCTCCCGCTACAAAGCTACTATAAGGAGTGGATTCTATGTAAATTCCGTGAGTATTTCTTAAATAGTCAAGTAATTTCAGCGCAAAATTGGTTACATTTATGTCACTGTCGTCATAAACAACTAAATAGCCGCTGTAACCGTCTTTTGCAATGTCAATAGGCACGCTTTCCGGTGGCTCAGGCTCGGGCTCAGGCTCGGGGTCTGTATTGCCAATATTACTGCTGACGGTTGTGTTGCTTGATACTGTGTCGTCATTTGTGTTATCGCTGCTGCTGACGGTTGTGTCGTTATTTACATCATCGTATCTGCTGTTAGCGGTGTCGCTATTTACATCATCACCTCGGCTGACGGTTGTGCTGCTTGATACTGTACCGTTATTTACATCGTCATTATTTGACGCGCCCGAGCTTGATGCTGCGCTCTGACTTGGCGTGGGTGTGGGTGTAGGCGTTTCATCATTGCCACAGCCAAACAAGAAAAGAATAACGGTAAATGCTAACAGTAAAGCAATTAATGCTTTTTTCATATTAAGCCTCCTTAATAAGCGTTTCCAACATTCTTGCGCTCCTTGCAAGGTCGCAAACTCCCTCGAAAACGTTATCAACATTGAATTTGCTCAAATATTGGTCTGCTTCAAGAGTTAAGTAGCCCTTATAGTCGATGTCCTTTAAAGCCGCTGCTATGGCTACCCAATCCATTTCCATTGAAAACGGAATTTGGTGAGAGTCGTGCCATCTGTCGTTATCGTGTATGTGTAGCGCCTGTAAGCGCTTGTCAAGAGCTCTTATCATTTGTGGAGCTGTGGTGTCAAGACCCTTCATTTCTGCGTGACCAAGGTCAAGGCAAGCAACAAGATAATCATCATTAACAATATCAACATGCTTGCAAAAATCGTCGTGATGTGAGCAAGCGGCGCTTGATGCCTGATTTTTTTCGTTGTTCCAGTTCCACATATTTTCCGTTGCTATCTTAACTCCGCATTCCTTGGCAAAGGGCAAAAGCTCTTGGTAAAACTCTGCGTTAACCTCTGCGCTTGAATTGTTATCAGGGTGTATTATGCAAATTTTTCCACCTGCCTCGGCAGTACATTCAATGGCGCGCTTCAAGTACTTTTCCCTGATTATCGGAACATAGGACGGAAACGGCGCGTGGGATTGATTGCACACAATTCCGTTATCAAGTCCTATTTGCTTTAAGCGTCTTGCAAACTTAAGATAATCGTTTTGCGCCAATGGGTGATTTGTTTCAATAGGACAGGAGCGACCCCAGTCGTATCTGCACATTTCAAACATGGAAAAGTCCCAAGCGTCAAAGCCGCCCTTTGCAATAAGCTCAATTGCCTTTTCCTCGCCTACGTGTCTTGCGGTTGAATAAATTTCAGTAGATATTTTCATAATAGCACCTCGCAAAATGTTTATATATTTATTTTAGCATAGATATAATCATAATTCAACATTGACTTTTAAGAAATAAGGGTGTAAAATACAAAAGAGGTGATGAAAATGAAAATTACAGGCGCAATATTTGACCTTGACGGAACGCTTTTAAATTCTATGGACTACTGGGCAAGCGCCCCTGAGGAATACCTATCCTCCCTTGGCATAACGCCTACCGAAAATACCAACAAACGCTTTTTAGAGGACGGTATGAAGAATTGGTACGAATTTTGCCAAAGGGAATATGGCTTAAGCCAGACCTACGAACAGGCGAAAAAGAAGATATATGAAATAATGGAGCAAAAATATTTTACCGTAATTGATGTAAAGGACGGCGCGCGTCAAATGCTGGACACTCTTTACAAAAACGGTGTTAAAATGTGCTTGGCAACCGCAACAGACCGCTTTTGCGTTGAGCACGTTTTAAACAGACTTGATATAGCAAAATATTTTAGCCGCATCTTTACCTGCGGTGAGGTGGGCTCGGGCAAAAGAGAGCCGTTAATATACAACCTTGCCCTTGAACATCTTGGCACAGACAAGGAAACAACCTACATTTTCGAGGATGCCTTTTACGCAATGAAAACTGCCTATAATGCAGGCTTTAATGTAGTGGGAGTTTACGACAAAAACGTCTTTGCAACCGAGGACGAGATTAAAAGGCTTTGCCACATATACTTAGATAAGGACAGCCATTATAATTTGCCACTATGAAAACAAAAAGAAAATTTTCCTCATCCCCCTTGTGCTTAATTTCAGCAATTGCCTGGGGAATTGCCTTTCCTATACAGGAGCTTGCTTCAAGAAGCTCCCATTTGTTAGATGCCTTGGGCTTTAACGGCTTAAGAATGCTTTTGGGCGGTCTTGTACTGATTCCCTTGGTTTTCTTGCTTGAAAGAAAAGCCGATTACTCTAAAAAAAGAGTTGTCGACACCGTTAAATACGGAGCAATAGCGGGAGCAATTTTGTTCTCTGCCAGCGCTACCCAGCAGTTCGGAATACAGATAACGGGACAAAGCGGAAAGGCAGGCTTTATAACAAGCCTTTACTTAGTCTTTGTGCCCATTATTTCCTTTGTTTTGTTTAAGCAAAAGCCAAGCCTGTTTGTACTAATAGCTATGCCCTTTGCTGTTTTGGGACTGTATTTTCTGTCCTTTTCCGAGGGCTTCGGCTCCGTTAGCGCAGGAGATTTGGTTTTGCTTTTGTGCTCTGTGCTTTACGCGGCGCACATTATAGTCTTGGGCAAAAGCTCCGCCCACGTTAACCCGATTTTGTTTTCCTGCATACAGTTTTTTGTCTCGGGCATACTTAGTACATCAGCAGGAGCAATCTTCGGCACAATAACTACCGATGGCATAAAAGCAACGCTTTTCCCAATATTCTTTTGCGGCGTGTTCTCCGTTGCTCTTGCCTACACATTTCAGCTCTTGGGACAAAGGAACGGAAATGCAACGGTCTGCGCCCTGTTTTGCTCAATGGAAGCTCTTTTTGCAGTAATCGCCGAATCCGTAATGGAAGCGCAGCTCCCCACAACCAAAATAATCATCGGCTGTGTTTTAATGCTCGTAGCGGTTGTGCTTGCACAAATACCCGGCAAATCAACACAAGGTTGATTTGCAGCGATATTCAACCTACGGTTGAGTGATATTCGGCTTTTCACCGAGTGATATATTGCTAACGCAATGTGATATTTTTGCGTAAACGCAAAAGAGATAGGTTACAAATGCGTATTTTTAGCCTCCTTTGTGTAAAGGGAGGTGGCACCCGTAGGGTGACGGAGGGATTGTTAGCCTCCTTTGTAAAGGTGCCCCTTGTGGGTATGCCTTGTGCGGAGCTGTCAGCATAGCTGACTGAGGGATTGTTTAGGCTCCTTATTTCGGCGGCAGCAAGCCACCGCCCTACGGTTTGAATGTTACTTAATTCGTAGGGGTCGACAGGCAAGTCAACGCAAGGTTGACTTGCAATGAAATCGAGGCTCTGCCTCGGTGAAATTCGACCAAGGTCGAGTGAAATGTTGCAAACGCAACGTGAAATTTTTGCTAAAGCAAAAGTGATAGGTTACAAATGCGTATTTTAAGGCTCCTTTGTAAAGGTGCCCCTTGTGGGTATGCCTTGCGCGGAGCTGTCAGCATTGCTGACTGAGGGATTGTTTAGGCTCCTTATTTCGGCGGCAGCAAGCCACCGCCCTACGG
>JAFTZI010000016.1 GCA_017461055.1 Clostridia bacterium
AATCTCCGCACAAAGCTGCTTTACCTTATCTAACCTTGAAATAAACGGAAGCACGCTTATCGAAAACGGATTTGAAAAGGGTAAAAAAATAGGAGATATATTAAGTATCCTTCTTTCAGAGGTCATAGAGAACAAGCTTCCAAATGAGAAAAACGCCCTTTTAAAAAGAGCAAAGGAAATATATTCACAGATATAAAAACAAAAGCCTTCTTGCGAAAAGAAGGCTTTTGTTTTTGGTATTCAATTAACGTCTATCAATTTTGTAAGTAGGAACAAGCTCTTTTACAAGATCCTTCATTTGCTCACTCTCTCCGTAAGCCTCATCATAAAGCTTTTCGAGAGTTGCGAATAGCTTTTCATCATCCATTTCAATAGGCTTACCGATGCTGATTCTGTCATTTGCGGTTTTTTCAAGTCCTTCCTCAGCCATAAGTCTTTCTTCATATAGCTTTTCACCCGGACGTAAGCCTGTTACCTTGATTTCGATGTCCTTACCGGGCTCATAGCCTGAAAGCTTAATAAGATTTACAGCAAGGTCGTAAATTCTTACTTGCTCACCCATATCAAGCACAAATATCTCTCCGCCGTTTGCATAAGCACCGGCTTGAAGCACAAGGCTAACAGCCTCAGGAATAGTCATAAAGTAACGGATAATGTCCTTGTGAGTAACGGTTACAGGACCGCCCTCGGCAATTTGCTTTTTAAACAAAGGAATAACGGAGCCGTTTGAACCAAGAACGTTACCAAAGCGAACAGCAACAAACTGTGTCTTTGATTTTCTTGAAAAGGCTTGAATAATCATTTCACAAACACGCTTGGTAGCACCCATAATGTTTGTTGGGTTAACCGCTTTATCTGTAGAGATTTGAACAAATTTCTTAACCCCATACTTGTCAGCACATTTAACAACCTTATATGTACCAAGAACGTTATTTTTAACAGCTTCGTTAGGGCTTGTCTCCATAAGCGGAACATGCTTGTGCGCCGCTGCGTGGAAAACAATGTCAGGCTGGTATGTTTTAAATACATCTTCCATTTTGCCGCTATCACGGATAGAAGCTATTAATGTCAAAAGATTCAAATTAGGAAGCCTACGCTTTAACTCTTGCTCAATCTCATATGCATTGTTTTCATAAATATCAAGAATAATAAGCTGCTTTGGATTGTGAGTTGCAATTTGTCTGCAAAGCTCACTGCCAATGGAGCCGCCGCCACCTGTTACAAGAACAACTTGGTTTTCAATGTAGCCCATAACCTCATCGAGATTTACCTTAACGGGCTCTCTGCCGAGCAAATCCTGTACATCTACATCACGCAGTCTTGAAACTGAAATGTTTCCGTCAATAAGCTGATACAAGCCCGGAAGCGTCTTAACCTCACAGCTTGTCGTTAAGCAAATTTGAGAGATTTCCTTAACACGCTGCGCATTCGCTGTTGGAATGGCAATAATTATCATATCTGCCTTGGTCTGTTCGGCAATTTTTGGGATTTGCTCACAATTACCGAGAACCTTAACGCCTAAAATAGTTGTTCCGATTTTATGGGAATCGTCATCAATAAAGCCCACAGCATTAATATCAAGCTTGTCAGAAATTTGGATTTCTCTTAAAATTGTAGTACCTGCAAGACCGGCACCTACAATAAGAACTCGCTTGCCTGCCTTGTGATTTCCGTGTATCAAGCATTTAGCAAGCTTAAGAATTCTGCAAACAGAAATAACAGCACAAGCAAAGATAAAGAAAATACCGCATGTAATAACAAGCCAAGCAAAGCTGGTAGCCTGTTGAACCAAGAACACAATAGTAAGAGAAATAAAAAGAGCAACTGTAATCAATGATACTCTGATAATCTCGTTAACACTTGCATGAGATAAGGAAACCGCATGAAGTCTGGTAATATAAGTGAATAAAATTACTATCAAAGCTCCAACGGCTAAAGAAATCAAAGCGTCTTGATATTGATCAAGTGAATTATATAAGAGTAAATCCGCCATCACAGTAGAAATAACAAGAGAAGCAAGCAAGCAGACTAATAAAAAAACAATTTTTAAAACATTTGAAATGGTTTTCTTTTTCATATGACCTCCAAGTTTTTGTCGTTAACGTACATATTATAAACTTTTTTAACGAAAAAGTCAATAAATTATTAATATTATCGTACAAATATTTGATAAAAGGACTTGAAAAAAAGAAAAAAAGAGTGTATTATTATAATGAACACGTATGTAAAAAGTAAAGGAGTACATAAAATGGCGTTTGAATTTGATAACGATTTTGAATCAGGTGTAGATATAAGAGTAATTGGTGTTGGCGGTGGAGGAAACAATGCTGTCAACCGTATGATTTCTTCAAATATAAAGGGCGTAGAGTTTATCGCGATTAATACAGATAGACAAGCCTTGGCAAGATGCGGCGCGGGAAATAAAATTTGCATTGGCGAGGCTGTTACGAAGGGTAATGGCGCAGGTGCAAATCCTGAAATGGGCAAGAAAAGCGCTGAGGAAAGCGTTGATGAAATCAGAGGCGCAATTGAAGGCGCTGATATGGTATTTGTTGCAACAGGTATGGGAGGCGGAACAGGTACTGGAGCCGCTCCTGTCGTAGCTCGCATAGCAAAGGAGCTTGGCGTTCTTACCGTTGGTATTGTTACTAAGCCCTTTAAATTCGAGGGTAATAGAAGAATGTCCCAGGCGGACGATGGCATTGCTGAGCTTTCTAAATATGTGGATTCATTAGTTGTAATTCCTAACGAAAGACTCAAAGAATTTACACAGGAAAAAATTACGATTATAAATGCTTTTGGGATAGCTGACGATGTTTTAAAGCACGGTGTAAAGAGCATTTCCGACCTTATAAATGTAGCAGGCTTTGTAAACCTTGACTTTGCCGATGTATCCTCTGTTATGAAGGATGCTGGCATGGCTCATATGGGTGTTGGTGAGGCAAGCGGACCAAACAAGGCTATTGAGGCAGCTAAAAAAGCTGTTGCAAGTCCACTTCTTGAAACATCAATCAAGGGCGCAAGCGGTATCCTTATAAATATCACGGTTTCTCCGGATGTTGGTCTTGATGAAGCGGATGCAGCATCTTCGATGATTACCGAGGAAGCGGCAGTTGATGCCAATATCATTTGGGGTGTTAACTTTGATGAAACTCTTACAGACACGGTAAAGGTTACAATCATTGCAACCGGCTTTGATAAGGTTTCTTCAAGATCTAAGCCGCAGGTAAGTGATAATCTCGATGAAATCAAGCCTGTAACAGAGGTTAGTGTTGACGATTATAGTGACATTATAGATATAATCAACAAAAATAAAGACAAATTAGTGCCTGACGATTTTGACGATAAATATTGATTTGATCAACTCAACAAACAGGTGCTTCTGCACAACTATATATTAAATGTAGAAAATCAAAAAATTCATCTTTGAAAAGAACAGAGAAATACGTTGTTTTTGTGAAAGTTGCATATAAAATGCACAAAAAAACACAAAAGTGAGACGAAAATTTGTTCAAAACATAGATTTTTTCGAGCAACAAGACTTATTGTTGACATTGGAAAATTCAAATGTTATAATACTGTTGTGTGCAATGCGTAAATAAGGTATATTTGCGCCCATTTCACACGCAATTAAAGATACATCGTGCCGATTTGGTACTGACGTATAAGCATTTATCACTAAAGAAGGAGGAACAAGATGCCAACCTTTAATCAGCTCGTAAGACAAGGCAGAAGCGACAAAGTATACAAGTCAAAGACTCCTGTACTTCAAACAGGCTTCAACACCTTGAAGAACAAAGCGATTGATCAGAGCGCACCTCAAAAGAGAGGCGTATGTACCAAGGTTACAACAACCACACCAAAGAAGCCAAACTCAGCTCTTCGTAAGATAGCAAGAGTTAAGCTCACAAACGGTATGGAGGTTACATCCTATATCCCTGGTATTGGCCACAATCTTCAGGAGCACTCAGTAGTACTCATCCGTGGTGGTAGAGTACGTGACTTACCTGGTTGTCGTTATCACATCATTCGTGGTACACTTGACGCACAGGGCGTTGCAAATCGTAACCAGAGCCGTTCTAAGTACGGTGCTAAGCGTGCAAAGAAGAAATAATAGCTTCTTGCAGTTAGGTAACAAAAGTTAAATTTTAATCGTAGTTCCCAACTTGTAGCTGAATAAATGTTTATTATGTCAGTGACAACTTGTAGGACACGACGGGAGAATTTCTTTCGAGTACCAATGATATCATATATTTAATGAAGGAGGGAAGTAAAGTGCCAAGAAGAGGTCAAATTTCCAAAAGAGATGTATTGCCAGATCCACTTTATGGCTCAAAGCTCGTAACAAAGCTTATCAACAACATTATGCTTGACGGTAAGAAGGGCATAGCTCAGAAGATTGTATACGACGCATTCAAGCTTGTAGAGGAAAAGACTGGTATGAACGGTCTTGAGGCGTTCCAGGAAGCTCTTGAAAACGTAATGCCTGTATTGGAGGTTAAAGCTCGCCGTGTAGGTGGTTCTAACTATCAGGTTCCTATGGAAGTAAGAGCTGAAAGAAGAGTTGCTCTCGGTCTCCGTTGGCTTACCCTGTTTGCAAGAAAAAGAAGCGAAAAGACCATGAA
>JAFTZI010000169.1 GCA_017461055.1 Clostridia bacterium
ACAGTATAATTTTGATTGTACGCACTTCCCTTTGTCATCCTGAGCGTAGCGAATGGATCTTTGATAATAGTGTGATGCCATACATTCATTGAATGATTCCATACACGCTAAAATGCGTGATTGATAAACGGGTCGTCGGGGACGTCGACCCCTACAATTTCGTGTTTGTTACCTATCACTTTTGCTTTAGCAAAAATTTCACGTTGCTTTAGCAACATTTCACTCGACCTTGGGCGAATTTCACTCGGCAAAGCCGAATTTAATTGCAAGCTGACCTTGTGTCTGCTTGCCTGTCGACCCCTACAATTTCGTGTTTGTTACTTATCACTTTTGCTTTAGCAAAAATTTCGCGTTGCTTTAGCAACATTTCACTCGACCTTGGGCGAATTTCACTCGGCAAAGCCTCGATATCATTGCAAGGCAACCTTGTGTTGGCTTGCCTCACCTTGTGTCTGCTTGCCTTATTCTTTGGCGAATTTTTGATAGAGCCTTCTTACTGCGAAGTAGCCTGCCTTTGGGTTACGGTATTCGTCAAGAATACCCTTGTTGTTGAAGCAGCGAACACGGTTTAAGTCGATTTTGTGATATGTTCTTATATTGCAGAACTGCCAAATGTAAAATCCGTGAATGTAGTCGGTTTTGTGGAACAGCTCAAGGCAATATTCAAGCAAATCTGCCTGGAATTCCTCGCTCCAGCGAACATTATCAAAGTGCTGATGATAGCCCGCAAGAGCTCCTGCGCCGAATTCACTCATAATTACGGGCTTGCCTGTTTGTCCTGTTTTTTCCATATAGGCTTTAAGGTCTACCATTAGCTTGTCCCAAGCGCTCATATCACCGTAATACCAGCCGTGATAAAGGTTGATACAAATTATGTCGTCAAACTCGTAGGTTGTTTCCTCAAGAGGACACAGTGTTGCGTGAGTGATAAGACGGTTTCCACCGTTTGCACGAAGGAATTCGCTGTATTTCTTTGTTATATTGTACACGGGCGCGTAAGGTGTCCAAACCTCGTTGTGCATACCCCAAATTATGATTGATGGGTGGTTATAGTAATACTTTACCATTTCTCTGTGCATTTCAAGTCCGCGCTCTACAACATCGTTGTCGCTTAAAGTCTTTTCATTAAAGCCGCCGCCCCAAATCGGAATTTCGCTCCAGAATAAAATTCCTCTTTCGTCAAGCATATCAACGAAAAGGCGTGACTGTGGATAGTGTGAGCCGCGTACAGAGTTACAGCCAAGGTCACAGATTAAGTCAATGTCTTTTTTCATTAAATGAGCAGGGAATGCAAAGCCCCAGTCGGGATGCTCCTCGTGACGGTTTACGCCGCGAATTTCAATTGGCTTGCCGTTTAAAAGGATTTGGTTATTGCCTGCCACTATGTGACGGAAGCCTATTCTGTCAATTAAATCGTCTGTGTCTGTGTTGGCAATAACGCTGTAAAGCACAGGAGAGTCAACGTCCCAAAGGGAAATATCTTTCATTTTAACGCTTGGAGTCAGTATTGTTTTTGTTTCATATGCTTCAAGCTCTACATTTGCAGAGTAAATTTCGGTTTCGCCAATGGCAACTACTACTCTCGAGGAGCATTTTTCGCCTTTTGCGTTAAATAGCTCAAGCTCGGAGCAAGCATCTGCGCTTGAAAGGTCCTCGGAAAGAGTGTATTTTATGTGATTTGTAAGAATGGAAATGCCCTCAAGGGAGTGAACGGAAACATCTCTTGCAATTCCGCCATAATTAAACCAGTCAACTCTTTCCTGTGGAATTGACTTTTCATTTACACGGCTGTCTACACGTACAACGAGGGTGTGGAAGCCGCTTTTAACGTCCTTTACAATAATGTCAAACTCGGAAAATGCTCCGTAATGCTCGCCAACGTGTTCTCCGTCAAGGTAAACATCTGCCTTAGTCATTACACTTTCAAAGTCGAAAAGTAATGTTCCGCCCTCACTGTAAAATGTCTTTTCATACCAAGCGCAGCCATTATAATTCAGTCTGCCAAGGTCGGTGTTCCATACACTCGGAACGCTTACCATTTCTCCTTCCGGCAAGCCATTTGCATAACCAAGCTTATCTCCCTTGTCCTCAGGGTCGGTCAAAAAGCGCCAAGAGCCGCATAGGTCGCTTACCCTTCTTATAATGTGCTCATTAAAGGTTCTTCTCATTTTTGTTCTCCTATATAATTATTTTATATTTTGCCATTAAGGGTCATTTCCATAAGGGTGTCAAAGGACACAAATTCAACACGGTCTGAAAGGTTTTTATTAATTCTTTGCGCCACAAGCTCCAAAACCTTAAGTCCTGTTTCTCTGCCATTTGAGAAAAGTGAGGACCAATGTGTTAATAAAACAGGTATTCCACCGTTGTTCATAACGTCAATTATCTGTCCGCCCGTTCCGTCCTCGGTAATGTAAAGGTCAGCTCTCCATTTGATAAATTCATCATCGGTTTTGTCAAATTCGGTACATTCCCAAATAAAGTCGTCAACAGTTGTGGGAATTGATACAAGTCTGCGTCCGTCCTTATTTAAAACCACCTCGGGTCTTCCGTAGCCAAGCTTGTAATGTAAAAAGAACCAAGCTTCCGTTTTGCCAAAAACGTTATAATATGCCTCGGAAATTGCGTTTACGTAGTTATCAATATTCTCCTCACCGAAGTTCCAAGGGGATGTAACGCCTGACACGGGAAAGCCGCGAGAGTCAAGGGTCTTCAAGGCAAGCTCAATATACTCACGCAAATCTTCCTTGCCTTGAGCTTGTGACCATTCCCCTTCCATTATGTCAAGAAAGGCACCTGTTTTTATATCGAGGGTCTTTTCGTGAGTCAGCATTTCACAGCAATAGGAAAATTTACCGTCAAGCCTTTTCCTTATAACCTCACTCCATTCCTTTCCTTCCTTGGTGTCAAATGGATTTTGGCGCGCAGGCAAGGGCACAACTGTTAATTTACCCTTTAAGCCATACTTATCTGCAATATCACAGAATTTATATGCAATGGAATTTGGCACCGTCGGCAAAAGCGGACTTTTGTCACCGTAGGTCCTTGCACTCGGGTCGGGCAAATGGTAATGATAAATATGTACAACGGGACATCCGTCATCAATATTAAGACAAATTGGTATTTTTTTCATTTTTGCTCCTTAATTCATTTGCCTCTGAACCAGTGTACGAGGCTATTTCTATTGTAGCATAAATGTATACGTTTTTGTTATTTTTTTAATATTTTTTCAAACTAAATTATTATATCGGTTAAAAAGGGTTATATTAAAGGTACAATGAATTTCATTGTAGCAAAATTTAAGCGAGGAAAAGAAATGAACAACCAGAATAATAAGCAAAACAACAATCAAAACCCTGTAAGCTATCAAAGCAAGAATAACCAAAATCCAAGCACCAACAGACAAAATAACCCAAGTAATAAGAGTAATCCAAGCAACAGAAATAATAATCAAAATCCACAAAACAAGAACCAAAATCCGCAAAATAGCAAATAAATGCTTGTAGTACCCTTGTTTCAAATTTAATTTTACGTTTTTGTTTAAAGATCCATTCGCTTCGCTCAGGATGACAATAGAAAAAAGCGCTCTGTCATTCTGAGGCTCGCCGATTACGCAGTATGCCTTGTGCAAGAATCTGCTTTGACTTGTACAAAGATTGATTGGCGCGAGCATAAAGAAGATCCATTCGCTTCGCTCAGGATGACAAGAGAAAAAGCGCTCTGTCATTCTGAGGCTTGCCGATTACGCAGTATGCCTTGTGCAAGAATCTGCTTTGACTTGCGCAAAGATTGATTGGCGCGAGCATAAAGAAGATCCATTCGCTTCGCTCAGGATGACAATAGAA
>JAFTZI010000170.1 GCA_017461055.1 Clostridia bacterium
ACGGGAGCATATAGAATGCTCACCTACAATTTACGCACACATACCAATCAAGCCTTGACTAAGTCCAAGCAGATTCTTCGGCAAGCCTCAGAATGACAGATTAGTTTGCGTTTTCTCTATTGCCATCATAATTTTTGTTTTTGTTACTTATCTCTTTTGCAACTCTGTTGCAAAAATTTCACGTTGCGTTTGCAACATTTCACTCGCCTGTGGGCGAATTTCACCGAGCCAAAGGCTCGATTTCACTGCAAGGCACCTGTGCCCGCCTTGCCTGTCGACCCCTACAGGAATATACAACACATTCGTGCCCGTGATATACAATGCTTAACGCATTGATGATATACACGCAAAATGCGTGATGATATGCACGAATAAATTCGTGATTGATTTTCGGGCGATTCGTGAATCGCCCCTACAAATTAGGCTTCACACACATCGTAGGGCGGTGGCTTGCTGCCGCCGAAATAAAGATCCTATTTAATCCCTCAGTCACCTTCGGTGACAGCTCCGCACAAGGCATACCCACAAGGGGCACCTTTACAAAGGAGCCTTAAAATACGCATTTACAAGTAGTTGCCTTTGTGCAGTAAAAATATTAAATTTTAACTTTTATTTTTTGTGTTGACACTTCTATGTAAAAATGTTAAAATAAGTATGATAATATTTTATTAGGAGTATTTTATGAAAAAAATCTTTTCTTTTGCTTTAATTACTCTTTTTTCCTTGGTTATGATTTTCTTTCTTTTTTCCTGTGATGAGGGAAGAGCAGAGCTTCCAAGTGACGGGCCCGAGATTTGTCTTGAGGGCACACACGAATTTTTAGCTTGGGAAATAGAGAAGGATGCTGTTTGCAACTCCAAGGGTATAAGGTTCAGAACCTGCGTTATTTGTAAGCAATATACCGAAAAGCAATATTTTACAAATTCAACAAATCACAACTTTGTGGATTTGGTTTGTACCTATTGCGGTAAGGCTGACGCGCCTGAAAATGTGGGCTTTGTTCTAAGCGAGGACAAAACATACTACATTCTTTATTCCGTTGAGGATGAAAGCGCTAAGGATTACACCATTCCGCCTAAGTACGAGGGTCTTCCTGTTAAGGTTATAGCCTCAGGCGCTTTTGAAAAGTGTACCGCTATTGAAGAAATTGTTGTTCCAAGCAGTGTTGAAAAAATTGAAGAGGGCGCATTTAAGGGTTGCTATTCCTTAAAGAAAATTACCCTTCCCTTTGTCGGCGAGAGCAGAAATGAAGAAAATTCAGTTTTCGGACACATTTTCGGTTCAAAAACATATAAGGGCTCTATCGGTATTGTTCAATACCCTGACGGTGAAGCAAAGGAATATTGGTTGCCTGCTACATTGGTTGACGTAAATTTAACTGACGGTACTCTTTACGACGGTTGCTTTGAAAACTGTACAAGACTTAAAAGAATTGACTATCAAGGCACTAAAAAGAGTGTTGGTGACAGAGCCTTCAACGGTTGCTACTCATTAACTACAATCACTTTGTCCGAAAGCGTTGAAAAATACGGCGACAAGGCTTTCCAAAACTGCTCAGCGCTTGATGCCTTTCCTCTTGAAAACATTGAGGAAATTGGCGAATATTGCTTTGCAGGTTGCAGTATCGAATATTTAAGCACTCCGTCCTCACTTTCCTATGTTGGAGAAGGCGCATTTGCTGACTGTAAAAATCTTAAAACAGTACATATTTCCTCATCCTTAAAGAAGCTTTCCGACAATATGTTCCAGGATTGCAATCTTCTTGAAAAGGTAGAGCTTGAAGAAAAGGTTAAGTCTATTGGTGAGGCAACCTTTGCGGGCTGCTCTGTTTTAGCTGAGGTTACTATGCCTAGCACAATTGAG
>JAFTZI010000171.1 GCA_017461055.1 Clostridia bacterium
GTTATATTTTATAAGATGCGAAACCGCATCAAAAAATCTAAAAAGGAGAAAAATATGAAAAAGAAGATCTTTTTATTTGTTGCTATCATAGCAACTCTTATGTGCTTTATGGCAATATCGGTGAGTGCTGCAACTCCTGATACGACAAAGGAGACAGTAATTCTTTCTGATGGAACAAAATGTCCTATTTGGGATACTGACGGAGACGCGCTTATATGGTACGTATCTACGGATAATCTTGATGACGGATACGAAAAATACGATTACATTGAGGCTCAGGACAGCCGGGTTACTTATGAAGCAAACGGAATTTGGTCAGCTTACGGCTCCGAATATAACCAAATTCGATATATAAAAATCGATGGCGTTGACGGACAAACGAATATCGTTGTTTTGAATATTAACGACGATGATGTAAAGGTTACAAGCGACAAAGCAAAGGACGGACTTGTAAACGGATTTGAGTTTACATTTCAAAACTCAGCAGTGCTTGAATATGCATATTTGCATACATCAACTGTTGCGATTCAAAAGCAAGCTTTCTGTAATTGCCAAAAGCTTTCTTATGTTAACTTTACGGAGCTAACAAATTTAAAACAGGTGCAACAGCAAGCCTTTTGGTGTTGCTATAATTTGTTTGCAAATCAAACGCTTGATCTTTCCAAAACACAAATCAACGGTATTGGCACGGGAGCCTTTGCAGCTAATTCTACTACTGAAACAATGCAGTACACAACGCTCATTTTTCCAAGCACCTTGAAAGAATGGTTTAATGGCGGATATCCATTCCAATATTGTGCAAATCTTACAACAGTTGAGGGACTTGAAAATACAAACATCACTTCGTTACCCGGCAGTATATTCAAGCATTGTCCAAAGCTTGAAAGCATCACGTTGCCAAGCTCGCTTACTTCAATTGGTGAATATGCATTTGCGTTTAATTCACCCTTGAGCGATAATACGACAAATCTTAAAATTACGATTCCCGCAAACGTAACGGCGATAAATAATAAGGCATTCCAAAACAATACATCACTTGTTGAGATAAATTTTGCAGGAACGAGCATTAAAGCTATTGATAACCCTGCTTTTGAAAACTGCAAAAGACTTCCAAGTGTTGTTTTGCCCGAAGGCTTAGAAACTATAGGTAACTGCATATTCAACGGCTGTTCTTCTCTTAAGAGTGTTACCTTGCCCTCAACTCTTACAACCGTTAACGGTAATAATAACTTTTATAATTGTACAGCTTTAGAGACGGTTATAGGACTTGAAAATACAAAGCTTACAAAGATTTCCGAAGCAATGTTCAGAGGAGTGAAAAATTGGAAGCCCGATGTTGTTAAACTTCCGCATACAGTAACGTCAATTGAACAGTACGGCTTTGCAGACTGCGGAATGAAGTCCATTGTTCTCAGTCCTCAAATGACGAAAATAGGCACAGAGGCGTTTGTAAACTGTGCAAATCTTGAAGCTGTTTATATACCCTCAACTATCACGGAAATTGCATCGAATAGCTTTAATAATAATCAAAGATCTGATATTATTTTCTTTGTGACAAGTGAAGATGCAACTTATTTGGAAACTATAAAGACCGGTGTCGGAGCAAGCAGTATTGTTACTTACACCACATATAGTACGAACGGACAAGATTATTCTAAGGGCAAATACGTAATCTCAGGCTACAACGTATGTGACGCATTCTATGAAGGCGATCATGATATTATTAATGACGACGGACTTTGCTCTACGGAAACTTTATGCGCAAGAGAAGGTTGCGGTAAGGTTGCTATAAAAGCACAAGTGCATAACCTTATTATAAAGATCACATATAATGATGGTTTTAATGCGGCGGGAGTTAAAATCTGCGACTGTCCTAATGAAAATTGCACAAAGGAAGATTCAGTAACAGAAGCAGCCCCTATCTTCACAGCAAACGGATATTCAGTAAGAGAGGACGGAAAGGCGCTTCTTGGCGGATATACGATAGATACCGAAGCGCTTAAAGCGTATAATCTTTATAATAACACAAAGCTCACATACGGTATCGTAATGTCGAATGCCGCAAATGTACAATTTGATGAAAACAACGCATACATAGGCGGAAAA
>JAFTZI010000017.1 GCA_017461055.1 Clostridia bacterium
AGAACAGCCTTTTCAAACAAGGTAAATGAGCTTATAGGAGTTCCATATTCCTTTGTTTATCCAACATATTCTGACGGATTCGATGCCTTGCTTAAATATGCAAATAGCAAGCCTATGGTTATTGTAATAGATGAAATAGCATTTATTTCACAGTCTGATAAGGGCTTTTTATCGGAGCTACAATATAACATTGACCACAAATTCAAGGAAACAGAGATAAAGCTTATTTTATCGGGCAGTACGATTTCATTTATGAAGGATATTTTGAAAAATAAAAGAGGACCTCTTTTTCAAAGAAGCACATTCCAAATGAATGTAAAGAAGCTTGTTTATAGCGATGCACTAATGTTTCTTGAAGGACTTTCAATTGAAGAAAAATTTAAATATCTTTCCATTTTCGGAGAAAGACCATTCTATCTTGAAATGATAGATAAGTCAAAATCCTTCGAAGAAAACATCTATAATCTGTTGTTTAACAAATTTGGCAACTTAATTGATGCCCCCGACAAGGTACTTCCCAGTGCATCAAAGGACCAAAATACCTACAACACTATATTAAAGGCAATTGCACACCGTAAAAGAACAAATAAGGAAATCGCAGATTATATCGGCAAGGAAACGAATTATGTTGCATCATATCTTCCTAAGCTTGTCACTAATGAGATTATTGAAAAACGTGAATCCTTTAATAAAAATCAAAAAATGAACTATTATGAGATTTCCGACAATCTTATTCGCTTTTGGTATCGTTTTGTTTTCGACAACAGAGATGAGATACTTGGCGATTTGGGTAAGATAATTTATGAGGACAAAACCGAGGAAATATCATTGTTTATTTCGGTTGGCTTTGAGGATGTAGCCTTAAGTTATCTTACTGAAAAAAATGTAAAGGGAGAGCTTCCATATCATTATGGGATTATAAGAGGATACAAGGTAGATAATTCAAAGCTCGGTCGTTCAATTGAGCTTGATGGACTTGCAAATGGTATAGGAAAGGCTAAAAACCGTTTGCTTGTTGCAGAATGCAAGTATAGAAACAAGGCACTTTCACTTAGTGTGCTTGAGCATTTGAAGGAAAGTGTGGCGATTTTCCCAGCAGAGCATTATGACATTTACTTGTTCTCAAAATCAGGATTTGCAGATGATATTCTTGCTTTAAATGATTCATCAATTCATTTGGTTTCTCTTGAAGATATGGCAAAATAACGAAATAAAAATTAGCAGTAGCTGTCATATAAATGCAGTTGCTGCTTTTCTTATACAAATTTTCATAAAAATATCGTTACACTATTAAATGAAAAAGAGCCTGATTTTTTACATCAAGCTCTATCTCATTTACTATTCACACCTCGAATATCGGCTGTTATTTCTTTAATTTTTTTGGGTACACAATTTCGATATACATCGGTATCGTAATAATAACCTCTATATCTGAATGGGTTAATGTTACCTATATTAGCGCTTGTATAGTTAGTAACAGTATGCTCTCCCCAAGCGTTGTAGGTGTAGCTTGCTACGCATGTTCCGTTAGTATCGTATATACCTAATTATACCAGAAAACAAACGCGAAGCGTTTGCAACGACAATGTCGTTGGTGGGTGCGAAGCACGCGCATTTCGCCGTCAACGGAAATGGCGCAATACCGCACTTGTGGTTTTGGCAAGAGCCATTTCCGTTATATCACCTTGAAGATTTTTTGTAAAGAGGTTGTCAAAGTACAGGTTGGGTGTCGCTCAAGACACACCACCGTCCCCTGTCTTCCAAAATTCAATTATATTGGGACTTTTTCAGTGGTTTCCCACCGTCCCCTGTCTTCCTCTACTCGTCCTCTGCAACCACTTCATCAGGCTTGTAAATTCTAATATATTGTTTACATAGCTTATAGACCTCGCCAGCT
>JAFTZI010000172.1 GCA_017461055.1 Clostridia bacterium
CACATTTGTAGGTGGCTTCCTTCTTTTTAGTTGTATATACTGTGCCGTTTGGCATAGTAATAACCTTTTTTACATTGTCATTTTCCGAAGATACGGTTAATGTAAAGCGTTCCTTTTCCTTTTTCCACTCAACCCTTACATTTCCCGCAATTGTTGAAACGGTTCCCTGAGCATAGGGTCTGCCCTTAATATAGGGCTTTACGGAAATGCTCCTTTCGTCTACGTTTTCGGTACGCACGCCAAGCACGGTTGCGGAAAACTCGTAAATGGCAAGAGCGCCCCAGGCGTGACAGTCACTTCTTGAATATGTGGGAGTTTCGGGAATTGTGGTACAGTTAAGCTTTAAAAGTCCGCGATAGCTGTCCATCATTTCCTTGGTCTTTTCGTAAAGACCCACTCTTTCAAGAGCTCTGAAGTAGAAATACGCAAAGGCATAGGTTGCTTTAGCCTCTAAATTAAGGCTCTTTTTCATAATGCTCTTAGCGCGTCTGCCTCTGCAAACACCGCTTAAAACGCACCATGTCTGCATGTGCTGTGAATAATACTTGTGACCTCTGTCATCGGCATACAAGCCTGTTTCCTTATTATAGAAATACTTTTCGGTATTCCTTTTAAGCATATCGGCTAAATCCAGGTATTCCTGACAAACGTCCCCGCGTCCGCAGATTTCATTAAGCTTTGCGGCGCATTGGAGGAAATATGCCATCATTGGATTATATATGGCAATCTCACTTGTTTCGTAAACTCCGATAGGTGTTCCGCCCTCACAGCCTCTTTCCTTGTTATAGCCCCAAGGGGTTGCCCAGTCAATAAAGTTCCAATACTTACTCGGAGCTACAATGCCCTCGCTTGTCAAATGACGTCTGAACCATTCAATAACGCCATCCATAGCTCTTAGGTGCTTTCGTACAAGCTCCTTATCGCCAAAGCGAATATAGTGAGCATAGACCATAAATATAAAGTAGAATTGGAAGGACGGAATGTGCTGTTCACCGACGGACGGTGTTCTTGATGGCATAAGTCCGTCTGCGTGCTGCTCGGCGGCAAAGTCGTCCATTGCCTTTCTTGCAAGCAAATCATCATCTGTCAATTGATAGTTAAACAGCATTTGCACAGAGGTATCCATAGCATATTGAAGCTGCTCATAGAACGGGCAGTCCTCATATGTTTCGTGCATACATCTTTGAAGAGTGCGCACGCTTATTTCCCAAAGCTTGTTATCGGTTTTGTTGCCGAAATCGTAGTCTGTTCTTGGGAACATCGGGTAATTTACCTCGGTCATTCCAACCATTTCTATTGACACGTCCCCCGCTTTTTCCACCTTAATGAAGCGGAAGCATCTGAACCAGAAGGGCTCAAATATGTATTCACCGTCAACCTCTACGGTGTCAATCATTTCACGGCAAATTCCAAGAGTGCGGTCAGTTCTTACACTGTTTGTCTTACCCTTATCGGAGTCAAAGCACTCAAAGTAAACAAGGTCAACCTTACCGCGACCGCTTATCTTAAAGCGAGGAAAGCCAAAGGTCAGATAGTCAGCCTCGAAGTATTCTCCGTCAAAGCTGATGATATCAAGCTTATTCTGCATATCAAGCATAGGAATGGGTCTTTCAAAAAGGAAGCACTTATTTGTGCCGCCCCACCAATAATGGTCGTCCTCACCGTTAGAAACTCCGCACTGCACCTTGGCATTGTCAAATTTTGCGGCTTTTACAGCCACAGAGTCCACCTTTTCTCTTGTAGCGCCCGAATAACAGCTTCTTGCATTTACCTGCTCAATGCCTGTGATTTTAGCGCATTCCCAGCTATCGTCACTCTTGATAACCGCATCTCCGCAGGTAAGCTCAAAGGCAAGAATGGCAGAGCCGACTCTTAAAACGCCCTCGATTGGTGACATCTTTCCTTCCATATCGGTGGAAACAAGCTGTAAAACCTCAACATAAATGCTGTTTTTGCCTACCTTAAGATAATCTGTTACATCAACGGTATCAAAAAATGTCTTTTCTCTTGTTCCCTTACAGGGTCCGAAGCCCACAAAGCTATCATTAATATATAATTTATATCTTGCCTGTGCCGAAATATCAACCTTGGCGCTTTTTACAACGCTTAAATCAAAATCCTTTTTGAAATAGTAAAGCTGATTGGCAGAGCCCTCTGCCTCCTTACAGGTAATCCAAACGCAATCCTTCATTTTTAAAATCCTTTCAACCAAATATTAGCCTACAATTATGTCCTTAATTTCACAAATGTACATTCTGTGATAGCCGCCGTTTTGATAAAAGCTCTTGCACCCGTCAGCCACAAAGCAGCCCTCCTCTAAATCCTGCGCGTAAATCTTTTTAAGTACAACGGTTATTTCCGCGTCCTCATAAACGCAAACACCGTTTTTAGCGGCGAATTTCAGCCCGCAAGCCTGAAATTTGTCCACGTCCCTGCCGCTTTTTGTTCCGCAAAGAGCAAGAGTGTCCTTTCTTTCCTTACTGAAAAATGAAAGGGTCATATCCTCTCCGTTTTCGCAAAACTCATAGGTATATCTTTCGGGACGGACAAAAACAAAGCAAACCTCCTTGCCCCAAAGTATGCCCGAGCCACCCCAGGACACTGTCATTGTGTTCATTGCTCCGTCGTGCTTTATGGCGGTTAAAAGACCTGCCTTAGCCACTCTTTGCGCAAAATTAAAATCAGCCTCTATCAGCTTCATAAATGCCTCCAATAAAAAATAATGTGTCAGGCAACAGCCTGTATTTATTACTCTACTCTATCATTATAATTGATAATGCGCCAATCGTCAACAAAAATTGAAAATTATTTTAAAATTTTCTCTTGACTATAACTAATATATATTATATAATTATACTATGTAGAAATTTGGCGTTATAGAATTATCGGCGTACCTATGCGCTTTTTACATATCAATGTTTTAATAATTTCTAGCATTTTTTCGCCGAAATAAATTTAGGGAGGTATGTTGTTGTGGTACAATGGTACATCGCAGCCATAATTGGCGCAGCTTGCGCAGTAGTAGGCACTATCATAGGTATAGTTATACGCCGTGCAATTGCCGAAAAGCAGATCGGCTCCGCAGAGCAGCAAGCGAAAAAGCTACTTGAAGATGCTATCAAGGCCGCAGAAACCAAGCGCAAGGAATACTTGCTTGACGCAAAGGACGAAATCCAGAAGTCAAGAAACGAGCTTGAGCGCGAGGTTAAGGAAAGACGTGCCGAATTAACCCGTCAGGAAACCAGACTTGCCAATAAGGAAGACAATCTTGATAAAAAGGCTGAAGCAATGGAAAAGAAGGAAGAGACTTTGGCTAAAAAGGTTAAGGAAGCAGATGAGGTAAAAGAGAAAATCGAACAGCTACACGAGGCTCAGCTTAAGCTTCTTGAAAAAATCTCAGGCTACAGCGCCGAGGAAGCAAGAGCTATGCTTATCAAAAATCTTGAGGATGATGTTAAGCACGAGCAAGCGCAAAAGCTTATGGAGCTTGAGGCTGAATTTAAGGAAGAGGCTGATAAAAAGGCAAAAAATATTATTTCTCTTGCTATTGCAAAGTGCGCAGCAGACCATGTGTCTGAGGCTACAATTTCAGTAGTTGCTCTTCCAAATGATGAAATGAAGGGTAGAATTATCGGTCGTGAGGGACGTAATGTAAGAGCTATTGAAAACCTTACAGGCGTTGAGCTTATTATTGATGATACTCCTGAGGCAATTACAATCTCAGGCTTTGACCCTGTAAGACGTGAAACTGCAAGAATAGCTATTGAAAAGCTTATCTCAGACGGTCGTATTCATCCGACAAGAATTGAGGAAACCGTTGAAAAGGCTAAGCGTGAGGTTGAGGCTTCCATTAAGCAAGCCGGCGAAAAGGCTACCTTTGAAACAGGCGTACACGGTATTAATATTGAGCTTGTTAAATTGCTCGGTAGATTAAAATACAGGACAAGCTACGGTCAAAACGTTCTTGACCACTCCATTGAGGTATCCGCCTTGGCAGGTGTTATGGCTGCTGAGCTTGGCGCTGATGTTACACTTGCAAAGCGCGCAGGCTTGCTCCACGATATCGGTAAGGCATTAACTGCTGAAATCGAGGGCTCACACGTTCAAATCGGTGTTGACATAGCTAAGAAGTACAAGGAATCCAAGGAGATTATTCACGCAATCGAGGCGCACCACGGTGATGTTGAAGCGCAAACAATTATTGCTGTTATCGTTCAAGCGGCAGACGCTATTTCAGCGGCTCGTCCGGGCGCAAGACGTGAAAATCTTGAAAACTACATAAAGAGACTTGAAAAGCTTGAGGAAATCGCTAAGAGCTTTGACGGTGTTGAAAAGACCTTTGCAATTCAGGCAGGACGTGAAATTCGTATTATGGTTAAGCCTGAGCAGATTAATGACGATAAAATGGCGCTCGTTGCCCGTGACATCGTTAAGAAAATCGAAAGCGAGCTTGAATACCCGGGTCAAATCAAGGTTAACCTCATTCGTGAAAGCCGCGTAGTAGATTACGCAAAATAAATTAACGCTTTAATCAAAATATGCAATTTCCCTTGCATATTACAAAACAGCAAAAACAAAAATTCGGGGTTCTGCTTCCCCGAATTTTTTTGTTGTGTATCAATCGTACTTTGTGTTTTTTACACGTCTTATCATCCAATCAACGTCATCGTTTGCGTTTAAGATATTTAAAGTAACCTCGGGGTGAGCGCTCTGCCAAACCACAAATATTTCGTGGCAAAAGGCTTGACCCACGTCCTCTACTCCTACAAAGTCCAAATTGACCTGTTTAAATTTAGATATAAGCTCGCCCAAGCGTCTTCCTTCAGAACGGGAAACAGGGCTTCCGTAAGGGAAAATATGCGCTATTGGAATTTGGGTCTTTATAAAGCCCTCGTCCACATCGGAAAAGCGGTCAAACACCTCTCTTGCGGTTTTTTTGGTATGATTGCTAAGGGACATAGAAACCAAGGTTCCCACCTCGGTCTTTTCCCTTTGAATCTGCTTATCGCTAAAGTTATTCCTTGTAAAAAGAACGTTATCTGAAACAATGAAAAAATTGTCCATCATATGAGAGGTAAAGAAAATTCCCTCTCCCGAATGAAAGCGCTTGGCAGTAGTAAATTTTCCCGCAAACAAAAGGGTTGCGCACTCATCTAAGGGTATGTCCCGGTCGTACTCCTTTTTCATATAAGCTTGTATGTTTTTAAAAATTCCAATACCGTTATCAAGTATCATAACAGTCGTTTCCAAGGGATTGGTTACGGCTACAACGGTAATTTTGTCCGATGAGGAATGCTCAATTGCATTGTTCATCATTTCGGAAAACGCATATTGCCATATACTGAAAACATTCTTGTCAAAGCCCTTGAAAATAGGCGCTATGTCGCTGTTAAAAATCCTTGTTTCGCTAAGTCTGCCATTGTTTTCGTACTCAAACATCTGCTTTTGCGACACTATTTCATAGCTCGACCCGTTTTTTTGTAAAACACCGTTTTGCAAAAGCTCCTTTATATAATTGTAAACCGTTGATTTCGACACGCCAAAGGCCTCTGTTGTCTTTTTCGCAACATCCTTATCATTTGCTGCTATAAGCTTAAGAATGTAGCCGGTGGCCTGCTCTTTGTTGTCCTTTGCCATACTCTCACCTCCACATTTTCAATTATATTTTACCACATTTTCCAAATTTGTCAATGAATTTTCCAAATTTATTATATTATATTCCAAAAACCGCAAAGCAATTCCAAATTTTTAATAAAAATCCACCAGCCTTGAGTCGAATGTAATTCATCTCTCTCAGCTGATGGTTTTTATTTGTCGCAATGTACGTCTATTCCGTTTTTCTTTATTTCGTTTAATGTGTCTTCAAGGTAGAATGTAAGCTCCTCTTGGGCGGTTTTATTAACCGTACCGATAAAAGCCTTTTTGCCAAGGCGTACAAATAACAAATCCGCGCTTACCTCGGTAAACTTATCCTTGTTCTCCTCTCCGCACGCTGAAATTTTTGCAACAGCAATATATGTGTATGGCTTTTTGGGTCTGGAGTTGAATTCCTTAGAATCACGTGTGACATATATAAATCTTGTGTCTATTTGCAAATCAAGCTGCTTGGCATCAGCCAAAAAGGGCTCAATCCACGATTTTGCACTTTTTCGTGATTCCCGCTCCTGTGAAGCTACCTCATCAGCTTCAATAGCTCTGCCCTGCTTTTTTGCCTTGCGCTCCCGTATTTTTTCTTTAATTTCATCGAATAAATAGCCTGTTATTTCACCGTCCCAATATCTTTCCAAAAGGAGCTTGGTTCTTATGCTTCTGCGAATTGTACCGTTCATATAAAAGCGAAGCTTGCCTTCAACGTTACCGCTTATTTGAAACGTTCTTGAAAATAATAGGTCAAATATAGCGCTGCGTGAGCTACCCGTTGAATCATCTGTTGCTTCGATTTGGTGAATGTTTTTCCAAAGGTAGCGCTCCTTAGGTAGAAATATATAACAAATGGACACTCCCTGCTCGTCGAAGACATATATGCACGACATAAATGCAGAAGGAGCACCTACAAAAACTGCACCGAAGACTATAAAACCGATACCGAGAGCAATTTCCGGCTCAGCCTCACCGTCGCCCCTTACCAGAACACAGCCTGCAATTATAAGCAAAACGCCTACTATAATGAATAAATTAAATAGTTTGTTAAACGCGATTTTCTTTTTCATTCCTTGCTCCTCAAGTTTTTTCTAATATAGTTTAGCATATGTTAAATTTTATGTCAATACCGTAACAGTTGTACAAGCTCGGCACACTCCGAGCTTGTATTATGTAAACAGGGCAAGGGATTTTCCCTCGCCCTGTTTTAAGGCAATATTTTGTCATTATGTGTAGACTGTCACTTTTGCGTTTTAACGTGAGGAGCAAGCCCCTCCCCTACCACAATTTGAAGTTTATATCACAGGATTGCTGTTGGTTTATATGGGTCATCAAAGGACACGGCACCTACTACCCTGTTTCAACTTAAGCTCTACGTTTTTGCTTAAAGATCCATTCGCTACGCTCAGGATGACAAAAGAGAAAAAACGTACTGTCATTCTGAGGCTTGCCGAAGAATCTGCTTTGACTTGGTTCAAGGCTTAAATGGCACGAGCATAAAGAAGATCCATTCGCTACGCTCAGGATGACAGGTTAGTTAAAGCCAATAGCTCTCTTAACAAGCTCGAGATGACAAAAAGAGATTTGTAACGCTTTAGTTGAAACAAAGTACTACGAGGTGGCGCTTGCTTGTGCTGTTATACACAAAAGGGACGATTGTTCGTCCCTTTTGTTTTGTATTATACGCATTTGTAGCTTATCACTTTTGCTTTAGCAAAAATATCACTGCGGGGGTAAGCCCACGCAATATCACTCGGCAAAGCCGAATATCACTTTTGCGCAAGCAAAAATATCGCTGTAATTCGCTTTGCGAATTACTTTTCCACTTCTTCCATACCGAAGGCTTCCATTATGTCGCCTTCCTTGATGTCATTAAATTTATCAAGGCCTACACCGCACTCATAGCCTGCATTAACCTCTTTTGCGTCGTCCTTAAATCTCTTAAGTGATGCAATCTTGTCCTCGGCAATAACTATACCGTCACGGATAATTCTGATAGAGGCTGAACGTACTATCTTACCGTCCTGAACGTAGCTTCCTGCAATAGTACCAACATTTGGAACTCTTATAGTCTGTCTTACCTCAGCGTGACCGTAAATTACTTCCTTGAAGGTTGGAGCAAGCATACCCTTCATTGCAGCTTCGATTTCCTCAATGATTTCATAAATAATTCTGTGTGTTCTTATATCAACATTCTGTCTTTCGGCAGAGTCAATAGCATTCTTGTCGGGACGTACGTTAAAGCCAACAATAATAGCATTTGATGCGGCAGCCAACATAACGTCGCTTTCTGTAATACCGCCCGCAGCTGTGTGAATAACATTAACCTTAACCTCTGCATTGGAAAGCTTAACCAAGGAAGCCTTAACAGCCTCGCAGGAGCCGCCAACGTCAGCCTTAACTATGATGTTAAGCTCCTTAACACCGTCATTAATCTGACTGAACAAGTCGTCCAAGTTAACCTTAGCATTAGCCTTGAAGATTTCCTCCTTAGCCTTTGCCTTTCTCTGCTCTGCAAGCTCTCTTGCCATTCTTTCGTCCTTAACAGCGTTGAACTCGTCACCTGCATTGGGAACCTCGCTAAGACCTGTGATTTCCACAGGAACGGAAGGCCCTGCAAGCTTTTGCGCTCTGCCTGTGTGGTCAGTCATAGCTCTTACTCTACCAACAGCAGTGCCTGCAATTACAACATCGCCTGACTTAAGTGTACCGTTCTGAACAAGGATTGTTGCAACAGGACCTCTGCCCTTATCAAGCTTAGCCTCAATTACAATACCCTTAGCAAGTCTTTGCGGATTTGCCTTCAATTCCTTAACCTCGGCAATCAAAAGAACGCTTTCAAGAAGATCGTCAATACCCATCTTGGTGTGGGCAGATACAGGAATACACATAATATCTCCGCCCCATTCCTCGGGAACAAGGTCGTATTTTGTAAGCTCCTGCTTAATGTTGTCGGGGTTAGCGGTTGGCTTATCCATTTTGTTAATAGCAACTACAATATCAACGCCCGCAGCCTTAGCGTGGTTAATAGCCTCAACTGTTTGCGGCATAATTCCGTCGTCAGCGGCAACAACGATAATAGCAATATCTGTTGCCATAGCACCTCTTAAACGCATAGCGGTAAATGCCTCGTGACCTGGGGTGTCAAGGAATGTAATGTCCTTACCGTTAATATTTACGCTGTAAGCGCCGATGTGCTGTGTAATACCGCCTGCCTCGCCTGTGGTAACGTGTGTGTGTCTTATTGCATCAAGAAGCGATGTTTTACCGTGGTCAACGTGACCCATAACGCAAACAACAGGCGCTCTTTCCACCAAGCTGTCCTCAGCGTCAGCCTCTTCCTCAAAGAGCTTTTCCTCGATTGTAACAACAACCTCTTTTGTAACCTTTGCGCCAAGCTCGTCACCGATTAGGTAAGCTGTATCATAGTCAACAACCTCGTTAACAGATGCCATAACTCCCATTAGCATAAGCTTTTTAATAATCTCTCCCGAGTTTACCTTTAGTCTTGAAGCAAGCTCGCCAACTGTAATTTCATCGGGAACGGTAATGGAAAGCTGAGTATTCTTAGCCTTTTCAAAGGCTGCCTTCTTCATCTTTTCCATAGCTGCGCGCTCCTTTTCCTTCTTGGAGCTGTAATTATCTCTGTTGTTCTGCTTCTTCAGCTTTTGCTTGCCGCCCTTGCCGTAGCTTTCGTGGCTTGCTGCGTAGCTATCAAACTTTTCATCATACTTAGAAAGGTCAACGTCGGAAATTCTTGTATCAACAACCTTTGTTTCACCTGTCTTAGTCTTTATTTCAATTACATTGCTTTCAGGTCTTTTTGGCTTTGGAGTAACATTATATGTTTTCTTTTCAGCCCTATCCTTGTCAAAGCTGCCTCTTCCTTCCTTATTGAATGGCTTATCCTTGTTCCATTCCTTCTTTTCGTAGCCTGCGCCCTTGTCCTTGTCAAAGCCGCCTCTTCCTTCCTTATTAAATGGCTTATCCTTATTCCATTCCTTCTTTTCAAACTGAGGCTTGCCGCCAAAGCGGTCGCCCTTGTTAAACTGAGACTTACCGTCTTCTTTCTTTGGCTCTTCCTTTTTTGGTTCTACCTTTGGCTCAACCTTTTTAGGCTCTTCCTTCTTTGGCTCAACCTTTGGCTCCGCCTTCGGTTCTTCCTTCTTCGGCTCTGCCTTTGGTTCAACCTTTGGCTCTGCCTTCGGTTCTTCCTTCTTTGGCTCAACCTTTGGCTCAACCTTTGGCTCTGCCTTCGGTTCTTCCTTCTTTGGCTCAACCTTTGGCTCTGCCTTCGGTTCTTCCTTCTTCGGCTCAACCTTTGTTTCAACCTTTTTAGGCTCTTCCTTCTTTGGTTCTGCCTTTGGCTCCTCTGTCTTAGGCTCTGCCTTCTTAGCCTTCTTTTTGCCTGAGCCGATTGTTATCTTACCGTCAAGATAATCATTTATTCCCTTGCACTGATTTTCAAGGGTCAATATATTTAATACGGTGGAAATTTCGTCTGCCTCTATATTAGCGCCGGACTGGCGTGCGCCTAAGCCTGCCCTCTCAATTAACTCAAGAGCGTCCTTCATATCAAGGTTAAAATCCTTCGCAAAATCCTTTATACGTGCCATATCCTTTACCTCGTTTCTTTAGATATAAGAGTAAATAGCTGATTGGAAAAATTTTCATCATTTACGCCAATTACACAAACTGATGAAAGCTTGCCGATTGCATGAGCAATATCCTCACCGTTATACGCTATTTTCACACAGCGAATACCGTAGAATTTACATTTGTCGGTTATTTTCTTTTCAGTATTCTGAGAAGAATTTTCCGCATACATAACCAGCTTTATTCTTCCGCTTGGGAGTGCCTTTGTCACCAAGTCGGTGCCGGTTATCAGTGCCCCTGCCCTTTTAGCAAGACCAAGCATAGATAAAAATTTACTATTCAATACTATCAAGCTCCTTTGAGAGTGCCTCAATCAATTCTTCGCCTATTTGTACCTCTAAATTCGTTTGCAGCCTTTTTGCCTTTACAGCCTTTTTCAAGCAAGCCTTATCTCTACAAAGGTATGCGCCCCTGCCGGACTTTTTTCCGGTTAAATCTATTAAAACCTCATTTTCGGGAGTTCTTACAACTCTTATAAGGTCCTTTTTGGGAAAGGATTGCATACAGCCAAGACAACGTCTTTGCGGTACCTTCTTGATTTTTTCCATTAAACCATCTCCTCTTATGCCACTCGGACTTAAAATTCGTGTAGCCTTACTCGCTCTTTATGTCAATCTTGCAGCCTGTAAGTCTTGCAGCCAAGCGCGCATTCTGACCCATCTTACCGATAGCCAAGGAAAGCTGGTCCGCGCTAACTGTTGCTCTTGTCTGTCTGTCGCCTACAAGCTCAACGTCCTTAACCGTTGCAGGAGAAAGAGCCGCCTTAACATATTCGCAAATGTCGTCGTTATAAGGAATAATGTCAATCTTTTCGCCATTTAATTCATTAACAACCGCGTTAATTCTTGCGCCCTTGTTACCGATACAAGCGCCAACTGCGTCAACCTCGGGGTCTCTTGAATAAACAGCAATCTTGGTTCTTGAGCCTGCCTCACGGCTAACACTCTTAATAATAACTGTTCCGTCTGTAATTTCGGGAACCTCTGTTTCAAAAAGTCTTTTTACAAGGTTAGGATGAATTCTTGTTAAGGAAACAAGCGGACCCTTTTCATTTGCGCCGCTTACCTGTGTTGTAAATACCTTAATTCTATCGTCAACCTTTAAGCTCTCGCCCGGGATTTGCTCACTCTTAAGAAGCACAGCCTGTGAAATGCCTGTGTCAACAACCACATTACCTGTTGAATCCTCAACCTTAGTAACAATGGCGGAGAGCATTTCGCCTCTTTTATCCTCGTATTCCTTAGCCTGATAGCTTCTTTCAGCCTCACGAATGCCTTGAATGATAACCTGCTTAGCATTCTGTGCGCTTAAGCGTCTGAAATCCTTGGTCTGAAGCTCGTATTCATAGTCGCTTCCAATGCTTCTCTTACGTGAACGAACCTTAAGCTTTTTGCCCTCGGCCTTCATTTTAATTTCAAATTCGGTAATCTGGTCCTTTGTAATTTCGGTTTGCGGGTCGGTAACCTCATTTACAATCTTGTACTTACGGTAAACCTTAATGTCCTGCTTTTCATCATCAACAACAACTGTGATGTTGGTAGTACCAAGCTCTCTTCTGCAAGCGGTCGCCAAGGCAGCTTCAACTTTTTCAATCATATATGCCTTTGGAATGTGGCGCTCCCTTTCAAGTAAATCAAGAGCCTCAAAAAATTCCTTATTCATTTTAAATCTCCTTTTTTAAAATTCAAAATAGATGTTCATTTTTCCAATAGCTTTTCTTGGAATTTCAACTCTTTCGTCCACGTCAAGCACTAAAGAGTCCTCGTTATAGGAAATAAGCTCTCCTATATATTCCTTAAAGCCGTTAAGCGGTGCATACAAGCGCACCTGTACCGTTTCACCAATACAATGCTCCAGGTGAAAATCGTTTTTAATTTCTCTTTCCACACCCGGAGAGGAAATTTGCAGGGTATAAGCCTCCTCAATAGGATTTTCCTCGTCTAAAACAGGGTCAATGGCACGAGAGAATTTTTCACAATCCTCAATGCCGACGCCGCCATCCTTGTCAATGTCGATTCTTAAAAACCATTCCGTACCCTCTTTTACATAGTCAATATCCCACACGATATACCCAAGCTCATCTGCAATCCCTTGCGCAATAGGTGTAACCTTAGTAACTATGCTTTTGTTGGATTTCATCCTTTGCCTCCTTCTGTGAAACATCACATTTCAGTTTACCTTTTAGGCTTTGCCGCCTTTACAAAAGAGAGAGTGAACTGTCAAGTCCACTCTCGCCTCGGTATAAACTGCTTGGATTATAACATATATTTTTCCAAATTGCAATAGTTTTATTAATATTTTTTAAAAATATTATTCTTATATATTTACAAAGAGTTATTTTTGTGCTACAATATTTCAAAATATAACTGTTCGGAGTTGATTTTTTGGAAAACAAGTACTCGGTAAAGGGTGTGCTTATTGCCTTGGCAAAGTGCCTTTTGTTCTTCGCCCTTTATCTTTTGATACAGGTAGCATCCGTTAACCTTATGTCAATTCTTCTTGCGCTGATAGCACCCCACAAGTACGACTTTTTTACACAAATGTCCGTGGAGCTTACTATTATTTCAGGATGCTTTACCATACTGTTCTTTGCCCTTTTGGCAAAGCTTTTTAAAACAAATTTAAGCGATATGGCGCATTTTAACAAAATGCCTCCTCGCTTTGTTCTTTCGGTAATAATTATGGGTGTTGCAACAGCCTACACCGTTGTTATTGCTTTAAGCGGACTTGAGCTTTTGAATTTAATTCCCGAAAGCTGGGTACAGGTGCAAAACGATACCTACAAGGACGTTAATAACGCAAGTCCCCTTTTGCAGCTTTTAAGCGTTGGCATTATTGCCCCCTTGCTTGAGGAAATTTTGTTCCGAGGCTGTATGTTAGGCTCACTTAAAAAGGAAATGCACCCTTGGATTGCCATTTGCCTCTCAGCCCTGTTCTTCGGTCTTGCGCACGGAACTCCCTTGGGCATTATGTACGCAACCGTTCTCGGTATTATAATGGGCTGGCTTTTCGTTAAGTTCAATTCAATTTTACCAAGCCTTTTATTCCACATTGCATATAATTTAACTGTGTCCTTTGGTGGGGGCTTATCAATTTTTACTTTGATTTTGCCAATTCCCATTCTTATTTTAGAAATTGTTGATATAAATAAATATTTTAGAGGTAAACAAAAATGAAGCTTTACAATACACTTACAAAAAAGGTTGATGACTTTGTTCCAAACGAGGAAAACAAGGTTAAAATGTACACCTGCGGACCAACCGTGTATCACTTTGCCCACATAGGCAACCTTCGCACATATATTATGGAGGATGTTCTTGAAAGATTTTTGCGCTTTGTAGGCTACGATGTTACAAGAGTTATGAACATAACCGACGTTGGCCACCTTTCAAGCGACGGTGACACAGGCGAGGACAAGATGCTCAAGGGCGCTAAGCGTGAAAAGAAAACCGTTATGGAAATAGCGGAGTTTTACAAGGAAGCCTTTTTTAACGATTGCAAGAAGCTTAATATCAAGTACCCCGACATAGTAGAGCCTGCAACAAATTGCATAGACGACTTTATTAAAATAATCGAGGCTCTTATGGAAAAGGGCTACGCATACTTAGCAGACGGAAACGTGTACTTCGACACATCCAAGGTGGAAAACTACAATGCCTTGACAGGCCATTCCAGCGACGAGCTTATGGTTGGCGTGCGTGACGACGTTTCCGAGGACAAGAACAAGAAAAACAAGAGCGACTTTGTTCTTTGGTTTACCAAGTCCAAGTTTGACGACCAGGAGCTTAAGTGGAACAGCCCTTGGGGTATCGGTTACCCCGGCTGGCACATTGAATGCTCATCTATTTGTATGAAGCACTTAGGAGCTAAGCTTGACATTCACTGCGGCGGCGTTGATAACATTTTTCCACACCATACAAACGAAATTGCGCAAAGCGAGGCTTATACAGGACAAAAGTGGTGTAACTATTGGTTCCACGTTCATCACCTGAATGATGAAACAGGAAAAATGAGCAAGTCCAAGGGAGATTTCTTAACGGTTTCCCTCATCGAGAGCAAGGGCTATAATCCACTTGTTTACAGATTTTTCTGCTTACAGTCCCATTACAGAAAGCCACTTGTGTTCTCATACGAGGCTCTTGACCAGGCAAGCGCAACCTACAATAAGCTTGTTAAGAAAATCGCGAGCCTTAAAAACGGTGGGGACATTGATGGCGAATTTGTAAAGAGCGCCAAGGCAACCTTTATTGAAAAGGTTGGTAACGATATGAATACCGCCCTTGGTATTACCTGTCTTTACGATATTTTAAAGGCAAATACCACAGACGCGTCTAAGCTTAAGGCAATTGAGGAAATAGACAATGGCGTTCTTTGCGTAGGTCTTATTGACTCTGCCAAGGAAATGAACAAGCAGGCAGAAGCAAAGACCGAAAGCACTCAGACAAACGAGGGTATCGACCCTGAATTAAAAGCAAAAGTCGAAAGCTTAATAGCTGAGCGAGCAGCGGCAAAGAAGGAAAAGAACTTTGCAAGAGCTGACGAAATAAGAAATGAGCTTTCAGAAATGGGCGTTACCATTAAGGACACCCGTGAGGGCACAACTTATACCCTTAACTAAGGGATAAAAATAAAAAATCTCCAACGCCAACGGTTTTGGAGATTTTTATGTGAGGTAAAAATATGGCTAACAATTGTGAGTCCTGCGAGCATTACGATTATGACGAGGACTACGGGGAATACGTTTGCAAAATTGATATGGACGAGGACGAATATCTTCAGTTCATAACAAACAA
>JAFTZI010000173.1 GCA_017461055.1 Clostridia bacterium
ATTTGTCAAGTCTTTTTTGATATTTTTTGATTTTTTTAATAAAAAAAGACCTACCTCTTTCGAAGTAGGTCGATTTTCTTAACTTAATGGTATTGGGAAAACTCCCACTTTAATTGATACCGTTACTTATTTTTTTCATTAACCCCTTCATTCCAAAGATATAAAACTCATAAACAGCATCACCGTCACCTATTACTTGCTCATTGTTATCTGTTTTAAGCTTCACGCTTGCACAGGTTGGATTAAACAACAAAATCGGAATAAATTCTTTTGTATTCCATTCCTCATTAAATTTATATTTGAAATTCAATTCGCCTAAATTATGAATTCGTGATTTAAAGGAAAATCGAGCGGAGCTACCGTATAAGCCGAAAAATATTAAAAATTTTTCGATATAATATTTTCTTTCCTCTAAAAAATGAAAACAACATTTTCTTTTTAAAACAGGAAACAGCTTAACTGAATATATAGAATCAGGAGCTTCAATATAAAAATTACACCTTCCGCCTTTTTTTATTCCAAGCCACCAAAGCATGCTCGACCTATGAAGAATCAGCTTTTCTTGCTTACAAAAGGATTTAAGCATAAAATATAAGCTAATGCGCTTAAATAGAAGCCTGATGTACGGAACCATTAAAATGACAGCAAGTGCGATTAAAATATAAGACCACCAAGGCATAATCATACCTCCTTATAAGCTATTCTCGGTTTTTATAATTTAATTGTACCACAGCCGGTTTTTAAAGTCAACGTATAAAGAAATTCGCTAACAGAAAGCATTTTAATTAAAGGCAAGGCTGTCAATGGCATCAATACAAGTTCCGTAAACGACAACGTTTTCAATTATTCTTGCACTTCCCCAGTTGTCGGCATACTGCGCTTTAAATGTAGCGGCATCGGTTTCGTTTTCAAATTCATAAACGTAGACCCACGTATTTTGTGGGTAACTCGCCTTGACATAGTGCGCAATGCCCTTAACCTCGCCAGTTAGCTCTATGCCTGCTTGCCCAATGCTTTCTTCGATTTGAGTAATTTCCGCCCTGCTATAAATCATAGAGCTATACCAGCTTACCTCATCAAGCTGTGAAACTATATCGTCAAAGGCGCTTGACCCGCAGGAAATCAAACAGAATAATAGAGTGGTGGCTAACAAAATTATAAATAATTTCTTCATTTTTATCTCTCCCTTCTGTCTTAATTATATAATACCAAAATCTGAAAAGCCACATATCGTTAGTTGATGTTCACAACTATTAGTTGCGAGCAACTATTTAATATAATTAGTACCTTGTTTCAACTTGAATTTTACATTTTCGCTTAAAGATCCATTCGCTACGCTCAGGATGACAACAGGCAAAAAACGCACTGTCATTCTGAGGCTTGCCGAAGAATCTGCTTTGACTTGTGCAAGGCTTGAATGGCACGAGCGTAAAAAAGATCCATTCGCTACGCTCAGGATGACAGGTTAGTTAAACTTAATAGCGCTCTTAACAAGCTGGAGATGACAAAAAGGAGATTTGTAAAGTTTTAAATGAAACGAGGCATTAGATAAAATTGACCAAATCGACCAGCTTTTGATACCGTTTGTTTGCTGTTAAGGCTTCAAAGCGCCCATCTGTAAGCTTGGTTATTAAATTTTGATGTCTATCAATCCTCTTTCGGTACAATCCGTGAGGAATCGAATTTAAAAGTGGAGATTTTGTTTGGGTGTCACTATCAATTGTCGCATAATCGTTCAAATCATAATCGACCATTTTTTCAAGATACGACAGTGCTTTGTCAAAATCTCCGATTTTTAAATAAATCTCTGCAAGAAGAGCATAGAGATCTCCGTGCTCGCGATGATGAATCGGCGGCATAACCTCATTGTCCTTGAAAATACATTTTATCAATTCGAGAGAGGTTTCCAATGTGCTCGCAGCATCGTTATATTTTTCTTGAAGCATATAGCTTTTTGCCAATTTTGTATTTATGTTTAACATTCCTTCGAGATAATGCAAAAATCCGTATTGACAGGATTTGGATTCACGTTCGTAATCCTTTTTCCAATGCGCATAGTAAGCATACATAACATGTTTATTGAAATCTGCGCGGTATGGAAATTGATCAGCATGGAAGCTTGCTTTTTCAAAATTCCCGTATGCAGAATGTAAAATAGCCATTATCATATGAGCACGCAAAACATCTGAAATATTCTTTGAATAAGAAATAACAAGATTGGCATATCGAATACATTCTTTATAGATATCTGCTGCGTGCTCGGCATCATACAGCTCTTCATTTTCGGGATAAGAAAGCGCAATGCCCGTTTCCAAGCAGTGCATAAGCAGTACAGTATTATTCGGATATAATTTTAGACCTTCTTTTATAGCTCGATATTTTTGAAAAAGACTTTCTGCGGTAAGCGGGCACGAAAGAAGAGCTTGCGCTTCTTTGACAATTTTCCAAACCTCTTCCGTATCATTTGTGCCGATTGTTCCAAACAGAACGTCGGTGCTCACGTCGAACACGTGCGCGATTGGAACAACTTGCGAAATATCAGGCATTCCGCTATCATTTTCCCATTTAGAAACCGCTTGAAAGGTAACGCCAAGCAGTTCGGCAAGCTCTTCTTGTGTAAGATTTCTTTCTTTACGTAATCTTCGGATAATCTGTCCCATTGTTTCTTTCATAATCAATCCTCCGTGTTAGATAGGTGGTTTGTACATATATTATCGCATATTGTTTACACAAAAGCAAGCGACTTGAAAATGAGTTCCGTTCAACTTTGCGTTGAGTTGTTTACGGCAATAAAGCAAAAATACGGCATACCTCATTTGAGATATACCGTATTCTTAAAAAACTGTCATTTAGAGCCGGAGAACAAGTCTGTGGCAATTAATTAAAGCGCGTCTTTTCTTGAAAGGTTTGCACGACCCTTTTCGTCAATTCCTAAGAATTTAACCAAGAATTCGTCGCCTTCCTTGCAAACGTCCTCAACCTTTTCGGTTCTTTCCTTTGCAAGCTTGGAAATATGAACAAGACCCTCTCTGCCGGGAGCATACTCAACGAATGCGCCGATAGGAATAATTCTTGTTACTTTTGCGTTATATACTGCGCCAACCTCAGGCTCGAATACGATACCTGCGATAATTTCGCGAGCAGCCTCAATAGCCTTCTTGTCAACAGCAGAAATAAATACGCTACCGTCGTCCTCAATGTCAACCTTAGCACCGGTGTCAGCAACAATCTTTTGAATAACCTTACCGCCTGTACCGATAACCTCACGAATCTTGTCAGGCTTAATCTTCATTGAAATCATCTTAGGAGCATACTCTGAAACCTCAGCTCTTGGAGCCTCGATAGCCTTCAAAATAACCTCGTCAATGATTTGGTCACGACCTGCGTGTGTCTGCTCAAAGGCTCTCTTAATGATTTCAGGTGTAAGACCGTCAATCTTCAAGTCCATCTGAATAGATGTAATACCCTTGTGTGTACCTGCTACCTTAAAGTCCATATCGCCATAGAAGTCCTCAAGACCCTGAATATCAATCATAGTGTCCCAAGAGCCATCCTCAGCGGTGATAAGACCGCAGGAAATACCTGCAACAGGAGCCTTAATCGGAACACCTGCGTCCATAAGCGCAAGAGTAGAGCCGCAAACGGAAGCCTGTGATGTAGAACCGTTAGAGGAAATAACCTCGGAAACAAGACGGATAGCATATGGGAATTCCTCAACTGAAGGAAGAACAGGAACAAGAGATCTTTCAGCTAAAGCACCGTGACCGATTTCACGTCTGCCGGGAGTACGGGATGCCTTTGCTTCACCTGTGGAGTAGCCGGGCATGTTGTAGTGGTGCATATATCTCTTTTCTGTTTCCTCGTCAAGACCGTCAAGCATCTGGCACTCAGAGATAGGGCCAAGGGTAGCGAGAGTCATAACCTGTGTCTGTCCACGTGTGAACATACCGCTACCGTGAACTCTTGCGAACATACCAACCTCAGCAGTTAAAGGACGAATATCGTTCATACCGCGTCCGTCAACACGCTTTTTGTCGTTGAGCAACCATCTTCTTACAATCTTCTTTTGAATCTTGTAGATAAGCTCGCCGATAATTGTCTTTATATCCTCGTACTTTTCTTCAAATGTAGCAACGATATTTTCAATAATTGGCTGCATCTTAGCATCACGAACATTCTTGTCGTCTGTGTCAAGAGCTTCCATAACGTCCTTCTCGCAGAATGCGAAAATTTCGTCAAACATATCGTGGTCAAGCTCGCAGGAAGGATAGTCAAACTTTGGCTTACCAACCTCAGCTACAATTTGATTAATAAACTTAATAAGCTTCTTGATTTCCTCGTGTGCAAGCATAATAGCGTTGAACATATCGTCATCGCTAACCTCTTTAGCGCCTGCCTCAATCATTACAACCTTCTTTTCGGAAGCTGCAACTGTCAATTCAAGAATAGAGTTCTTTCTCTCCTCAAGAGTTGGGTTAAGAACAATCTTACCGTCAACCATACCAACGAAAAGACCGCCGATAGGACCATTCCAAGGAATGTCGGAGATAGAAAGAGCAATAGATGCACCGATCATAGCTGTAATTTCAGGTGAGCAGTCAGGGTCAACTGAAAGAACAGTTAATGAAAGGTTAACGTCGTTTCTTAAGTCCTTAGGGAATAAAGGACGGATAGGACGGTCAATAACACGTCCTGTAAGGACAGCCTTTTCGCTTGGCTTACCCTCTCTCTTAAGGTAGCCACCCGGGATTCTGCCCACTGCATACATTCTTTCCTCATAATCAACGGAAAGCGGTAAGAAGTCAATACCCTCACGCGGAGCTGCTGAAGCAGTAGCGCAGCAGAGAAGAACTGTTTCGCCATAGCGAACCAAAACGCTTCCGTTAGCAAGACCTGCCATTTTACCGTTTTCAACTACAAGCTTACGGCCGCAAAGGTCATATTCATAAACCTTGTAATTGTCAAAAACCTTTTCTGTAAACATTTTTGCCATTTTTAATTTTCCTCCAAACAAATTGAATTTAATATTCCAGCGTGAGAGGACATAGCATTTAACAAAACGCCGAAAAGGCTTCGACCCTTTGTTAACTGCTATCTCGTCACGCAATTGAACTAAGAAATAATGGCTGTGCAAGGTTTTTGCACAGCCGGATTTTACCCTGCGGGTTTATTTCTTTTTTTAAAAAGCCTATCTTACTTTCTAAGACCTAACTTTTCAATGATTGCACGGTATCTTTCGATATCAACCTTTGCAAGATAGCCGAGAAGGTTACGTCTGTGACCAACCATCTTTAAAAGACCTCTTCTGCTGTGGTGGTCGTTTGCGTTCTTCTTAAGGTGCTCGTTAAGATTGTTGATACGATCTGTAAGAAGAGCAATTTGTACCTCAGGAGAACCTGTGTCACCCTCGTGTGTTGCATACTTTGCAATAATTTCCTGCTTGTTCATTTTTTCACCTCATAAATTTTATTTAGCCCAAATACTGAGCAAACGGCTGGTGAATGCCCTATTGGGCGGTATCCGTAAGCTCGGTATTGGTACTACG
Source organism: Clostridia bacterium (assembly GCA_017461055.1). Taxonomy (GTDB): domain Bacteria; phylum Bacillota; class Clostridia; order Oscillospirales; family CAG-272; genus RGIG2000. The sequence continues at coordinate 5,546 of JAFTZI010000173.1, forward strand.
TGGGCTATTATAACACAAACATTTCTATTTGTAAAGAGTTTTTTTAAATTTTTTTAGCAAAGGCTTTATTAAATTATTATATAAGGTAATTAAACCGCTGACAACAAGCAACGCGCCTAAGGCATATCTTGCGTATTTTGGGTCAAGGCTATTAACTAAGGAGGATGAAAGAACAGAGCCTATACAGCCAAGAGTAATCATAATCAGGACTTGCTTCAAGTCGATTTTTCGCTTTTTTAAATGAATGAAAAGTGAAGAAACGCCTGCAATGATAAAAAGACAAAGATTTGTGCCTTGGGCTAAAAGCTGCGGAAAATTCAGACACAGGGTAAGGTAAATTACAAAAAGGCCGCCACCGCCCACCCCCATTCCCATAAGGGCTGATATTAAAAAAACGATTAAAAAGCTCATAATTTACCTCAAAATCATACACGCCCCCGAGTAAATTACAAGAAGCGCAAAAATTGTATTCAGCCATTTTACCTTTAGCCTGTCCACCAAAAATGCGCCGAGCAAGCCGCCTAAGGCGCAGGGAATAAGATACTTGCCCGCAGTGGCAAAATCCACGTTTTCATTTTTCGCATAGCTGATTAGCGCAATTAATGAAATGGGAATAGTGGCGCAAAGTGTTGTGGGGAAATTGTCCTTTTTATCGTTTTTTGTAAGAAGGGAAAGCATATAGATAAATATAATTCCACCGCCTGTGCCGAGAAATCCGTTTATTCCCCCTGCTACGAAGGAAAGAATGCAAAACAGCGCCAAGGAAAGAGTTTTACAAGACCGTATTTTTTCAACCATTTTTTAGCTCCAAAAAATTTTTTACTTTTGCCAAAAATCTATTGTTTTTTTAAAATATTTCTGTTATGATATAATTATGCATACTAATAGTATTTATAATTGAGCTGTGATTTATTGATGAAATCATTGGTATTTAAACTTCAGAAAGGAAACGAAATGAAAGAGAATAAGAAGAAAAATGACGCTTTAACGAGCAAGACAGATACAAAAAATACAAGCAAAAAAAGCTCCGAAAGGAAGCTTTTACACATATTAATGCCATATATTTTAGCAGTTCTCGGCGCAGTTGTGCTGTTTTCAATATTAGGCTTAGCGGGTGATTTTGATAACCCTGTAAGAAAGGTTTTATTTGGAATCTTTGCAAACTTTGCCACCTACTTTATACCGATTCTTTTGGTATATCACGCAATTATGTGGAATTACGATATTAAAAGAGGTATTTGCGTAAGACGTGTTGTTTGCTCTTTAATTACCCTTATGTGCTTTTCCACAATGCAATATTTAATTCAGGTGGGCAGCTATGAGGAGCTTGATTCATACAGTATATCAGCCTTTTACATTCACGGTATGGACTCTCACGGCGGCGGTGTTGTAGGCGGAATGATAGGCAAGCTTTTGTTAGGGCTTGGCAGCGTTATCGGCGCTATTATAATTACGCTTATTTTGATATTTATGATTTTGCAAATGGCAAATATCACCCCTGCGTATATGGTGCGCTCTATGCTTAAAAACAGAAAAGCAAAGAGCAAAAAGGAGCCAAAGACCGTACAAAGAAAGCAGCCAAAGCCTATTAAACCAAGAAAAATCAAGGTTTATGAGGAGGATGACAGCTTAGAGGATGAGGAAATCCCCGCATACCTTGACACAACCAAAAGGCTTTTGGTTGATGATGAGGACGAGGATGAAAATACAGGCGAATATGATGAGCTTGACATAAATAAAATTCAATCCGAAAACGAGCATATTCCGGGTCAGCTTCAGCCTTATGATGAGGAAGAAGACGAGGACGAGAATGTGCCTGAATTTGAGATTTCCACATCCAAGTACGATAATTCAGAAATTCCATTTGAGCCGAGTGACGAGGCAGTATTTGAGCCAAGCAAGGAGATCGAGCTTGACGAAGATGTTGAGCCCGAGCCCAATGATGAATTTGAATTTGAGCCAAATGACGAGGCTGACACCGACCTTGACAGCACCGATTATGAGGACACAGCCGACTGTACAATTGATGAAAATGAGGAATGTGAGGACATAGCCGAGGACTTTGCCGAGGAAGAGAGCTACATTTCAGAGGACATTTTAGAAAAGGCATCCAAAACAGAGGACAAGCCTGTAAATAAAGAGCCTATTGCATATGAGCCCGAAATAAAGCCTGAGCCAAAGCCTGAGCCTAAAAAAGCTCCTAAGATCAGTTATAGCCTACCACCTCTTTATTTCCTGAAAACACAGCCAGACAACAGTAATTCCGACGAGGTAAGACAGGAGCTTCAGGAAAATGCAAAAATAATTGTGGATACCTTGAACGACTTCAAGGCGCCTACAAGAATAATAGACGTAACAAGAGGCCCGACAATTACAAGATACGAGCTTCAGCCTGAAAAGGGCGTACGTGTACGTACAATTGAGGGCTTGGTTGACGATATCGCCCTTAACCTGGCAGCCAAGGGAATCAGAATTGAAAGCCCGATTCCCGGCAAAAACGCAATCGGTATTGAGGTGCCTAACAGAAAGGTTAGCTTCGTTTACTTGCGTGACCTTCTTGACGACCCAAGATTCATTCGCGCCCAAAGCAAGCTTACCTGCGGCCTTGGTAAGAGCATTGCGGGCGAAAATATTTACGTTGATATTGAAAGCACACCGCACCTTTTGGTAGCCGGTGCTACGGGTATGGGTAAGTCCGTTTGTATTAACTCCCTGCTTATAAGCCTTCTATACAAGGCTAAGCCTAATGAGGTAAGACTTATACTTATTGACCCTAAGCGTGTTGAGCTTTCTAACTATAACGGCATTCCACACCTTTTGGTGCCTGTTGTTTGTGAGCCTAAAAAATCCTTAGGCGCTTTGCAGTGGGCTGTTACCGAAATGGAAAACCGCTTTATGACAATTGAGGAGGCGGGAGTACGTAACATTACCGAGTTTAACCAAAGGGTTGAAAATGGCTATAATGCTGAAAAAATGTCACGTATCGTTATTGTAATTGACGAGCTTGCTGACCTAAAAATGGCAGTGCCCGATATTGAGGGTCACATTACAAGGCTTACACAAAAGGCGCGTGCGGCAGGTATTCACATTATCATCGGTACTCAGCGTCCGTCTGTTGACGTGCTTACAGGTCTTATTAAAAACAATATTCCGTCACGTATTGCATTCAGAGTTCCTTCACAGGTAGACTCAAGAACAATACTTGATGAGGTGGGGGCAGAAAAGCTTGTTTCCAAGGGCGATATGCTTGTTAAGCTTGTTGGCGCACTTGCGCCTGTACGTGTGCAGGGTGCTTATGTAAGCGTTGATGAGATACAGGACGTTATTGATTATTGGAAGGAATGCGGTCCTGCCAATTATGATGAATCTGTTATGCAGCAGATTGAAAACAATGCCGCAAAGCTTGCTAAAAACGAAAGAGATGTAGCAGAGGACGACGGGGACGGAAACGAATCCGAATTTGACCCTGAATTTTACAATGCTCTTGGCTTGGCAGTAGAGCTTGGAAAAATTTCCTCATCACTGTTGATGAGAAAGCTTAGCTTGGGCTTCCAGCGTGCTTCAAGGGTAATTGACCAGATGGAGGAATGCGGTTATATAGGCGAGGCAAACGGACCTAAGCCGCGTGATGTTTTGATAACCAAGGATGATTATCAAGAGCTAATGATGAGAAGGAATGACGAATAATGGGAAAATTTATAGCAATAGACGGACTTGACGGAAGCGGAAAGGGTACTCAAAGCGAAAAGCTTGTAGAAAGGTTAAGAGCCGAGGGCAAGCGCGTACGTGTAATTTCCTTTCCGATATATGAAAATGACAGCTCAATTTTTGTAAGAATGTATCTTGAGGGAAGGCTTGGAGACAAGCCCTCCGATACAAACGCATATGCCGCATCTATGTTCTTTGCGGCAGACAGATATATAAGCTATGCAACAGATTGGAAAAATGATATTTCGGACCCTGACACATATGTTGTTGCAAACAGATATACAACTGCAAATGCGGTGCATCAGCTATCTAAGCTGCCAAAGGAAGAGTGGGAGGACTTTTTAAAGTGGCTATGGGACTTTGAGTTTACAAAGCTTGGCTTGCCTGAGCCTGACCTTGTTTTGTATCTTGAATTGCCGCCCCGTCTTTCTCTTTCTCTTGTTAAGAGCAGAAGTGATTCAACAGGGCAAAAAATGGACATTCACGAAAAGGATACTGCCTATATGGATAAGTGCTATGAGGCGGCTCTTTACTCCTGTAAAAAGCTTGGATGGAGGCAGGTTAAGTGCTACGAGGGTGACAATATTCGTACACGTGAGGACATTTTTGACGAAATTTATAAGGAAGTGGGTAAGCTATAATGGTATACTTGTTTTTAGCTGATGGCTTTGAGGAAATAGAAGCACTATGCGCTCTTGACTTTTTAAGACGCGCAGGTGTTTGCGTAAAAACAGTTGGAGTCAGCGGCAAAACAGCAAACGGCTCACATAACATTCCTGTGGTATGCGATATTACGGAAAACGAGCTTGATAAGGATGCTGATTTTGATATGGTAATTTTGCCGGGTGGCTTGCCCGGGGCTACAAATCTTGATAACAGCAAGGTAGTTGATTATATGCTTAAAAAAGCGGTTTTGCAGGATAAATTCATTTGCGCAATATGCGCAGCTCCGTTTATTCTCGGCAAAAGAGGAATACTAAACGGCAAGCGCGCCACCTGTTATCCCGGCTTTGAAAATCAGCTTAACGGAGCTACAATTGTAAATGAGGGCGTTGTTCGTGACGGAAAGATCATTACAGGACGCGCAATGGGTTCATCTCACGATTTTGCCCTTGAAATTATTGGGGCACTAAAGGGCGAGGGCGAGCGCCAAAGATTAAAGGAAGCGGTGCTTTATTTTAACTAAAATATATATGGCAGATAAAGATGCCGCATATTTAAGGAAAGGGGTATTTTATGACACCTATCAAAAGAGAAAAGGACGTTATTAGAAAGGACTGCTCGAGTAAAAGAGACGCCATAGATGTATCCTTACGTAAGACTATGGATGAAAAAATTTGCAGCCTTGCCACAACACTTGTGAGCTTTAGGCACGCAGATATAATTCTTTTATATGCTCCAATAAAATCGGAGATAGATGTTATGCCAATTTTTGACGAGGCTGTAAAAAGGGGTAAAAGAGTTGCATTTCCAAGATGTAATGTTGAGGAAAGAACAATGAAATTTCATTTTGTAGAAAGCTTAGATGAGCTTACTCCCTGTGCCTACGGCATAAGAGAGCCAAGTGAGGACGCGCCTGTTTATGACCCACAAAATACCAAGGGAAGCGTTGTTTGCTACGCTCCGGGTCTTGCATTTGATGTATTTGGCTACCGTCTTGGCTATGGCAAGGGCTATTATGATAAGTTTATGAACGTTTATAATGGCTGTACAATAGGAGTTGTATATTCTGACTTTATATTAAGCTCCTTACCCAAGGGTCGCTTTGACAAGCACTGCGATGTTATTCTTACAGAAAAGGGTGTAAAAGCAATCAAAAGGGAAAAATAGAACATTTTTATACACCTTAAAGGAGAAACAATGAAAAAGAAGATTTTATTATTAACAATATGCTTGCTATGTGCGCTTACCCTTGCCTTTACCTCGTGTACAGAGGAGGAGGGAAGCAACGTTTCCATATTTGACACGTATGATGCGATAGAACAGCTTCTTGACCTTGATGTAAAGGGCTTGAATTCAAAAAATGAATACATCAACAGCGGAAAATATATAGCAGTCTCCGAAAACTATTTACTCATCAGAGAAAGCGTTACAGTGGACGGCTTTGAAATGAAAAAGCTCACCGTTAAGGACATAAGGACTAATGGGGAGATTTATTCCATTACCTACGATGATGGCACAGAGGAGCTATCTAAGATTTACGATGTGGAAATAATTCTTGGAAGCGACAAGTATTCCCTTAACAACATAGGCAAGGACTATTTTGTTGTTATAACAAAGGAAAACGGAAAGGAATATAGCCAAGAGGACATAATAACCGTTGAGATACACAACATAAAAAACGAAAGAATTTGCTCATATAAGGGAAGCCTTAGCAGCTTTGAGGACCTAAATTATGTTGCAAAAATGGATATCCACCTTGAGCAAAAAAGTCCTTGCGTTTTCCAAATAAACGACCATATTTTCTTTATGAACAAGTTGTACAGACAAGAGGAAAACGGACTTGTGCTTGTTAAGGAGCTTGAGAGTGAAAGGCTTTTGAGCTTGGATTACACCTGCTTTACCTATATGAATGAAAGATACGTTTATAACTCCTCGGACGGAGAGTTTTACGTATTCGATAAGGAGTTTAATTTTGTAAGATACGAAAAGGTAGATGTTCCCTTCGGCTACAATTATACCTTTGTAGGATTTTTAAGCCTTGACAAGCTTGTATATGTGCTTGATAAAAGAGTAGACAAGGATGAGCTTAACGAGGGCGAAGAATACGACTTTATTTTTGACGGAGTTGCTTACACTCGCGAGTTCCATACATATAACGTGGCAACAGGCAACACAGGCAACGTAGACGATATTCTTTATCGCGACACCGTAGCTATTCTTTGCAAGGATTATCTCAATTTGAACCGTGATGGCGAGAAAATTGATTTCGGAGCAGATGTGCTTTTGGAAACCGACCTTGAAATGATAGACGGTAAGTACTATGAAAGGGAGTCCTTAACGTATACAACCGATGAGCTTCTTTACACCTTTTTAAAGGTTGATAAAGAAATTTCGGGCTTTAGCGCGCCTGATGTAAATATACTCGGCAAGCTTTCCACAGGCAATTATGTTGTATCGCTGCCCTTTGAAATTGCGGTGTATAACAAAAACAAGGAAAAGCTTGGAAGCGTAGACGGTGAAGTTTTAGATATAACAGATAAGTACATAATAACCGAAAAGGGAATTTACAACCACGACCTTGAAATAAAATACTTGTTTGCGGGAAATGAGGCATATTATGCAACAGTAGGCGATACCCCCATTGTTGTAGCGTCAACCGTAGGGGATAAAAGTGCCTTAGATGAAAAGATTTATTACTCAATAATCGACACAGGTAAGGCTGAAATTGCAAAAACCGATTTGAATTCCTACGGTAGCATTGACTGCTTTGAAAGCTTCTATCGCGTGAGAAAACAAGTTGATGATAAGTACATAACAGCCTTCTACTTTGAAAACGGAGAGGTTATGGCAGAGTTTGAATTTTCAACACCCTATGACGAGTTAAATATATACTTTACCAAGCTTGAGGACGCAGTAATAATCTGCTACGAAAATGACACCGAATATCAATACGTTTACGCATACGTGAAATAAAAAATAGCTGACTCAGTGCGAGTCAGCTATTTTTTTATTCTATTGGATTTTCAACAACGCCCCAATTTATGCAGTAGTGCCGGTCATTACCGTTCGCCATCCAAGCCATATGCCAGCCTGTAAGAGTTGCATTATCCATAGGAGGCTGACTGCTTAGCTGACAAAAAATATTTTTCATACTGTTGCAGCCATCAAAAACAGCGGCTCCCATTGTTGTTACCGTATCGGGAATGAAAATGCTTTCAATAGCTGTATTGGCAAATGCCCACGTCATAATTGTTTCAACACCCGAGTCTATTGTTACCCATTTTAAGCTTGTACAGCCGTCGAATGCGGATGTGTCAATTTTTTTAATTGTGTTCGGTATAGATACCTCTTCAATAGCAGTGTTCTCATAAAACGCATACGGTAAAATTATTGTAACAGGCAAGCCCTTGTATTCCCTTGGAATTTCCAAGGCGGTTACATTATTAAAATCGCTATTTCCTGCAACACTATATGAAGCTTCATCATCATTCAAAACAAACCTAAACGCGCCGTCCTCCTCTTCATAGGAATCCTTTCCCGTTATATCGTTTTCCGAATCTACATATACAACAGTATGCTTAAGATAAACTGGATTTTCCGAGGTAGAATCCACATGCTCGTAGCTATCCCAGCTGTTTGACCAATTTGTTGTATCAACACCGTTTTGGCAGTACATAATCAGCTTTTCCATAGAGTTGCCACTGTAACGCTCTGTTCCTGCAATGCTCGGACCCATATATGTAACGCTGCTTGGAATATACAAATATACAAGGGAAGAACAGCCCGCAAAGGCAGAAGAACCGATGCTTACAACACTGTTTGGAATATTAATGTATTTAATAGAGCTTTCAAATACAAATGCAGACTCATCAATATGAGTAATTGTGTTTGGAACAATAACATTTGTTACGCTATTTGCCTCGTCAACCCTTTCAATGTGAGTAACAGGTAAGCCACTATATGTGCTTGGAATAATAAGCGTTTCATCACTTTTTCCGCCACCGTAGTAAATAACACTGTAAGAAGAATTGTCCTCGTTTAGGTTAAAGGTAAAATCAGTTGAATTAGCCTCGAAATTTTGGCAAACGGTACATTTTCCGTCTGAGTAGCTATGCTCCTTAGTGGTTATCAGCTCACCGGAGCTTATAACATAATTGCAAACAGAGCATACAATTTTGTCACCTAAGCCTGTGCTTGTACAGGTGGAATCGTAGCCGAGAGTAATGCTTTCTGTGTGCGGAGCAAGCTCTAAATCCTTTTGCTCGGTTAAAATTTCGCCGCATTCGGTACATTTTACTCCATCTGATTTTCCGGCAACGGTACAGGTTGAGGCGTAGCCCTCAACGGTTTCTTTTACGTGCTGTCCGTTTGATTCTATAATTTGTTGCTTTAATAAAACAATCTTACAGTAGGAGCAACGCTTGCCAACGGTCAAGCCGTCCTTTAAGCAGGTGGCATCGTATCCGTCTATTATTTCCACAGTGTGCTCACTAAGGCTGATTTCTTCCTGCCCCTGTAAAGTTTTGTTACACTCGGAGCATTTAACTCCGTCAGTCAGTCCCTTTTCCACACAGGTAGCCGCCTTTCCTTCAACGGTAATACGTGTGTGTCCCTCGGGATTAACGTCAATAATGGCTTGAGGTGTTAATATTTTGTCACAGGCAGAGCATATAACTCCGTTTGACAAGCCTGTTTTTGTACAAGTAGAGGCATACCCGTCTATTTTCTTTTCGGTGTGATTGCCGTCATTTATGGCGGTTGGCTTTTGCTCAATCAGAATTGCGTTGCAATTGGAGCATTTTTTACCGTTGGACAGTCCCATTTCCGTGCAGGTTGCTTCATATCCGTTTACAATTACCTCGGAGTGAGGAGCTGTGGGAATAACACGGGACTCGACCTCGTCGCATTCCTCACAATATCTTCTTTCCAAGCCTGCCTTGCTACAGCTTGGCTCTGCTATTGTTTCATATGCGCCAAATACGCATATATGACCCTCTTCCGATGGGTTCTGCGCAGGCTCTTCCTTATTAATTAAAAGTGCCAAAATTATTCCAAGAGCAATTGCAATTACGGAAACAGAGCATAAAAGACAAATCAAAAATATATTCCTCTTTTTATCTTTTGCTTTCTTATTAATGTCACTTGCATTATGCGGTAACTGATTTTCGTTGTTACCTTCCTTTGCTTCCTTGACTTCGTCCTCTTCATTATTTGTAATAACTATGGGTGCTTCTGCAATATCTACATTGTCGTTAAGCAAATCGCTAAGAGATACATTGAATATATCGGACAGCTTTTTTACCTTTTCTATTTCAGGGGTTGTTTGTCCTGTTTCCCATTTATAAATTGCTTGCCTTGAAACATCAAGCTCGCTTGCAAGCTGCTCTTGGCTAAGCCCTCGCCTTTTTCTTAAGAGAACTATTTTTTCTGATAGCTGCATAAAATTCTCCTCCTTGATTTTTGTTGTTTTCGTATGGTCATATTCTAACACAGCAAGCTGAATTTGGCAAGAAATAAGCGCTTACATTTTGTTAATTTGAGGTTTACATTTTGTCACCTTGGGTCAAAAGTGCCTGAATTTGTTGGGTTTTGCGATTTTTATGAAACAAAAACACAGGGTCGCCCCTGTGTTTTAATATTTTGACTTAATGCCTTGCGAAAAATACGCAGACAATATAGCTTAGCTTATAAAATCAATTGTAGCACTGAATTCAGTCGAACCGCCATTTAAGGTATAGTCCAAGAGATAGCAAATGCGCTCATACTTACCGTTTTCGTCAGGCAACTGGTCAACATACGGCTGATCGATTATGTTAAGAGTTGCATCACAGGTGCAGGTCAAACGAACATCGTCGATATATACAGAATTGCCCTCAACACGTGGCTTAATGGTTGTTACAAATCTTTCTGTAATAACAGCAGGCTCTGTAAAGGTAAACTTGTCGTAAATATCAATTTTGTCATCGGTTGGGGTAAAGGTACGCTCTGCCTTTTCAAGGGTGGTGTGAACGTTTTTAACATCATAGCCGTGAGTAAAGTCCATATAAACCGTGCCCTTTGCCTCATCATAAACAGCTCTTGCCTTACCCTCCCAGTCACCGCCTTGACCCTTTCCGTTGAAGTAGGGAAGGTTGTGAGAGAATGAGGACGGTTGGAAATACTCGTTTCTGCGTGAGCCCTGATATCCGGGCCAGTTACCCGGACCTATATAGCCAAAATCGCAAAAGATTTGCCTATTGTGTCTTGCAAGAATGAATGAGCCAACGTCCTGGTGGTTGTGGCTTTCCCATTGGTTACCGCCCTTAAATGCAAAGCCGTAGTTATCTGTACGCTTTGTAAAATAGTTTGTAATGGGGGCTGTGTATGTTGCGTTTTTAAGCTCTGTTCCAACATAATCGGGGTTAAAGTAAACACAGGAGCGAACAGCAAAAGCCCAGTGGTGATAAGTGATAATTGTAGCTTGGTCGCTTGGCAGGTTTTCAATTACGTCACCGTAAACGGTCTTTAGCATATGAGGTAAGCCTACCCAATAGCCCTCGTGAATGTTAACGTCACTGAACAAGGCAAGAACGTTTGGCTGTAAGAACATCTTTTGCACGAATTGAGAAATTGCCTTAACCTTAGGATTAGCAAGCCAATCGTATTTTCCGTTTGAAAACTCACGAAGAAGCATTGCATAAACAGAGAAGAAGCCAAAGCCAAATCCCCAGTATGCAGTACCCTCAACGCACATTCCGTCATCATCATAGCTGTTAAGGTAGCATTCCATAGAAGCTTGTAAGCGTGGAAGCTGACGGTAAAACTCCTCAGGGTCCTCATACATAAGAGCGCCGCCCACAGCGCCTGTGCAAACAGCAGTCCAGTTATTGTTGTGTGTTTCCCAGAAGAATTTTCTTGTAAGATAAGGCTCAATTGTGTGTCTTCTTATTTCATAGGTAATTCTGTCAACTAAAAGCTTAGGAAATCTATCCTTGAATAAGTGCTTTATTTCAGCCATTGAAAAGCCGAGCGACGCACCGTAAATATCAATAAGACCCGGGTCAAAATCCTTTGGAGTTCTGTCGTAGTAGCTGTTGTAGTGACCTAAGGGCGCCCAAGTGTATTCGTTACAAATTTCCCAAACGGTTTCAACCAAGCTTCTGTAATACTCCTCGTTATCGGGATAAATCAATGCCATAAGGGCAGAGGATTGAAGCTGATGGAAGGTGTCCGGCTTGCCTGTTTTGGCATCGGGAAATTCCAAAACATCCCAAGCGTTAGACGCTCTTGGACGAACCTTGAATACCTTGTCGTATTTTTCCTTAATTTCTTTTCTGTGACGTGCAAATGCCTCGTCAGTTCTTACTCGTTCCCATACTTTAGGGTCTTTTGCAATATCAAACATAATAAGTCTCCTTGAAAAAATTGCTAATTTAATACTACCATAAAATCCCATGATTTTCAATGCTTTTTCAAAAGTTTTATTTACTTTAAGTAAATAATGTGTTATACTTGATTTATGACAACCCGAAAGGACAGAATTATGGAAAAGAGAATTATTAATTCGTACCCGGCTACAATATGGAGTGACTGTACACCTGTGGGAAACGGTGTATTGGGCGCAAGCGTTTACGGATGTGTTTATGATGAAAGAATACTTATAAATCACGAGGCTCTTTATAACTGGACCTGTGATGTTGGCTACCCCGACATATCATATGCTCTTAAAGAGGTAAGAGCATTAATGGACGAGGGAAAATATAAGGAGGCTAACACCTACTACACAGGTATAATAAAGAAAACAGGCTTTAAGTCAAACAAGGGTAAGTTTTTTCCCGCCTTTGATATTCATATGATATTTGAAACCCAGGCAGCCCCAGAAAATTACAGGCGTGAGCTTGATATGGAAACAGGCATTTGTACCGTTTCTTATACAGAAAACGGTGAACAGTGTACACGCACGGTTTTTGCCTCACAAAGAGAAAAGACGATTTTGGTAAACCTAAAAAAATCTGCCCCCTTTTCAGTTAAAATTTCCCTTGAAAGACACGATATGTCCGACTACGTGGACAATTTTTACTGCGATGAGTTCAAAAGCTTTGCCAAGGATGGCTATGTTTATTCCGAAAGCAAAACAGGCGGTAAGCTCCATTTTTCAGGTGTTGTCAAGGTTTTAAATACCGATGGCGCAATGGTTTCGGGCGGTAATGACAAGGCACTGAAAATTGATATGACGGGAGAGGCAAAGCTAAAGGACTACATAAAAATTGAAAATGCAAAAGAGGTAACTCTTATTTTCAATATGAGCAAGAATGTCTTGCCCTTTGAGGAAACAAAAAAGCTTGTTGATAAGTGCCAAAAGAGCTATGAAACGCTTTTAAATGAGCAAAAGCAGGATTTTTCCAAGCTGTTTAACTCAACCCGCTTAACCTTGACAAATAAGGAAAATCAGTCAAATGAGCAGCTCTTCCTTAACAGCTACGGCGGAGCGGTTGATACAAGAATTATAGAAAAAATGGCTGACTACGGAAGATACCTGCTTATTTCGTCATCCGTCGGCTGTGAATACCCCGCAAATTTACAGGGCTTATGGAACGGAGCATATTCTCCTGCCTGGGCTTGCACCTTCTTTAATAATGAAAATATTCAAATGGCATATTGGCAGGCATATGCAGGAGGACTTAGCCAAGCAACATTACCTCTTTTCAATCTTTATGACAGATTTAAGGACGATTACAGAGAAAATGCCAAAAATCTCTTTGGCTGTCGCGGTATTCTTTTACCTTTGTTTATGGACAACTCCAACGGTAAAAAGGAAAACACTCAGCCCCACGTTTTGTATTGGACAGGCAGCTCCGCTTGGATTAGCGCCATTTATTATGACTATTATTTATATACAGGGGATGAGGAATTTTTAAGAGAAAGAGCATACCCCTTTATGAAGGAGTCAGCTTTATTCTACGAGGATTTTATGGTTTACGATTCCAACGGTAAGCTGAAATCCTATCCGTCAAACTCTCCCGAAAACCATCCAAACGGTGACTTTGAGGGAGCGGGAGAATTAAGCGTTTCCATTAACGCAACCATGGACTTTGCACTGTTAAAGGAGCTTTTGACAAATCTTATTTCAGCCGCAAGGCAATTGGGTATTGATGAGGAAAAGAGCAAGAAATGGGCAAAAATGCTATCTGATATTCCCGATTACGAAATTAACGAGGACGGAGCAATAAAGGAGTGGCTGCACCCCGATTTCAAGGACAATTATCACCATAGACACCAATCACACATTTATCCGCTTTTCCCCGGCTTTGAAATAAATGAGGAGAATAACAAGGAGCTGTTTGAGGCATCAAGAGTAGCAGTGCAAAAGCGACTTGTCATAGGCTTAAAATCTCAAACAGGCTGGAGCCTTGCCCATATGGCAAATATTTTTGCAAGGCTGAATGACGGAAAAGGGGCGAAGGAGTGTCTGGATTTGCTCATTCGCTTCTGCACAGGCACCAATTTATACACATATCATAACGACTGGCGAAATATGGGAGTTACGCTGAAATTCCTGCACGCAGGACACCCGCCGTATCAGATTGATGCCAATATGGGCTTTACCTCTGCAATATACGAAATGCTTCTTTATTCCGACAGAGATAAGATAAAGCTTTTGCCTGCATTGCCATCGGAATTTAATGAGGGAAAAATTGAAAATATTCATACGCGCGGCGGATTTGTTGTAACAATTGAGTGGAATGAGGCCTCAGCTAAGGCAACTATAAAATCTGTCCTTGGAGGAAGCATAAACGTGGGCATTAAGGGCTATACCTTAACAACCGTTTCTCCTAAGCTTTCCTATAGCGAATACGGAGAAAAATACAGGCTTCTTACCCTTTCCAAAAACGAGGAAATTACCCTCGATTTTGTAAAATAATCCACACGTGGTGGCACAAAATCACCAAAACACCGTACAATTGCAATAAAAAACGGCAGAGAATTTTGTTCTCTGCCATTTTGCTATTCTTTGTTAATTTCGCTATTGAATGCTGAAAAAATTGCTCAAAGCCTTGCCAAGAGGAATAGGCTCCGAGCATTTTGCCAAGTGGGATTAGAGGAACTTTTTAAGCTCCTTCATAAAGCTTTCCACGTCATCAAACTCTCTGTACACGGAAACGAATCTTATGTAAGCAACAGCGTCAGCCTTAATTAGCTCACTCATTATCATTTCGCCGATTTCCACAGAGGTAATTTCGGTCTTTAAGGAGTTTAATATGTTGTTTTCGACGGATGTGGCAATTGCAAAGGGGTCAACAGGTCGCTTTCTGCAAGCCTTGACAATTCCTGCCTGCACCTTGCTTTTGTCAAAAAACTGACGGCTGCCGTCCTTTTTAATAACCATAGGCAGCGTTGTTTCTATTGTTTCATATGTTGTAAACCTTGCTTGACAGCTCAGACACTCCCTGCGTCTTTTTATGCTTGAATTTTCTTCTACGGGTCTTGAGTCGATAACCTTGGACTCCTCGCAGCCGCAATGAGGACATTTCATAATATTTACCTCCAAAATAATTGGCAAAATTCGTTATTAGCTCATATGATAATACTATATGTTGGGAATTTCAGCGAAAAATTCTCAATATATTGTACCATAAACTCTTGGACTTTGCAATACTTTTTGGCAATATTAACAGTATTAAAATACTTACTTGACAAAACGCAATAAAAATAGTATAATTTTCGCAACGGAATTTGTTTCAAGGAGAATTTTACGATGACAGTATCTGAAATGTTTGGCTCTATGGTGTTTAACGATGAGGTTATGAAGGAAAGGCTGCCCGAGGATGTGTACAAGTCCCTTCAAAATACCATTCAAAACGGTAAGCACCTTGATTTATCTCTTGCCAATGTTGTAGCAAGCGCTATGAAGGATTGGGCTATTGAAAAGGGCGCAACCCACTATACTCATTGGTTCCAGCCAATGACGGGCATCACTGCCGAAAAGCACGACAGCTTTATTTCTCCTAAGGATAATTCCACGGTTATAATGGAGTTTAAGGGCAAGGAGCTTGTACGCGGTGAGCCTGATGCATCATCCTTTCCGTCAGGCGGCTTAAGAGCAACCTTCGAGGCAAGAGGCTACACTGCCTGGGACCCTACCTCTTATGCATTTATTAAGGGCAAAACCCTTTGTATTCCAACAGCCTTCTGCTCATACGGTGGCGAGGCGCTTGACAAAAAGACCCCCCTTCTTCGTTCAATGGAGGTTTTGGGCAAGGCAGCTATTAAAATCGTACACCTGTTCGGCAACGAGGACGTAACACAGGTAAGAACAACCGTAGGTCCTGAGCAGGAGTACTTCTTAATTGACAAGGATTTATACTACAAGCGTCCTGACCTTGTATATACAGGCAGAACACTTTTCGGCGCTATGCCACCTAAGGGACAGGAGCTTGATGACCACTATTTCGGCTCTATTAAGCCAAGAGTTAAGGCTTATATGTTAGAGCTTGACGAGGAGCTTTGGAAGCTTGGTGTTTTTGCAAAGACCGAGCATAACGAGGTTGCTCCCTCACAGCACGAGCTTGCCCCTGTTTTTACAACAACTAACTTAGCAACCGACCATAACCAGCTTACAATGGAGCTAATGCAAAGGGTGGCAAAAAAGCATGGCTTTGTTTGCCTTTTACACGAAAAGCCCTTTGACGGTGTTAACGGAAGCGGTAAGCACAATAACTGGTCACTTTCTACAAATACAGGAGTTAACCTTTTAGAGCCGGGTGAAACACCAAGCGAAAATGCTCAATTCCTCTTATTCCTCTGCGCAGTTATTAAGGCTGTTGACGAGTATCAAGACTTGTTAAGAATTTCCGTTGCCAGCGCAGGAAACGACCACCGTTTGGGAGCAAACGAGGCTCCGCCCGCTGTTGTTTCTATGTTCTTGGGCGACGAATTAAGCGCAGTTTTGGATGCTCTTGAAAAGGATGAAAAATACACAGGCAAGGAAAAGGAGCAAATGCGTGTCGGAGTGCACATTTTGCCAAAATTCCCTAAGGACACAACTGACAGAAACAGAACCTCGCCCTTTGCCTTTACAGGTAATAAGTTTGAGTTCCGTATGCTTGGCTCAAGCGCTTCCATTGCCGATACAAATACTGTAATCAACACAGCGGTTACACAGGTGCTTAACGAGTTTTACGAAATTCTTTCGGTGGCTGAGGACTTTAACTCTGCTCTTCATAATCTCATAAGAGAAACCGTAAGATGCCACAAGAGGATTTTGTTCAACGGTAACGGATATGATGACAGATGGCTTGAGGAGGCGGAAAAGAGAGGACTTTCCAACCTTAAGTCCACACCTGACGCCATAGAGCATTTAATTGACGAAAAGAATGTAAAGCTGTTTGTTCAAAACAAGGTGTTCAGCGAAAAGGAAATCAAGGCTCGCTTTGATATTATGCTTGAAAACTATACAAAGGTTATCAATATCGAAGCCCTTACTATGATTGATATGGCAAAGAAATCAATTATTCCCGCAGTTGCAAAATACACAAGAAAATTAGCCGAGGGTATCACCCTTAAAAACGGTCTTGGCATTGACGCTCTTTACGAAACCAAGGTAGCCTCAAAGCTTTCAGCCCTCAATTCCGAAGCATATGAAATTACCGAAAGACTGGAAAAAGAGGTTTACGAGGCAAATCTTGAAAAAAACGTAGTCAAAAACGCAAGACTCCACGAGGAAAGAGTGCTTTCAACAATGAACGCCCTTCGAATGGTGGTTGACGAAATGGAAACTCTAACCGCCAAGGAATACTGGCCAATGCCAAACTACAGCGAGCTCCTCTTCGGAGTAAAATAAAAAACAGACATAAGGAACAGAAATGCGCGTTTGCGTTGCCTGTTCCTTTTCTGTTTGCATAACGAAAGTAAGAAAAAGAAAATTAACGTTGTGAAATTTCACTAAAAATTCTGTTACGACTGCATTTTTACACCCAATATGTTGACTTTTATTAAAAAATATGATATTCTTATTTAAGAATTTATTATAATATAGTGAGGGATTATGTATAGGCATTTTTTTAAGAGATTTTTTGACATTGTGTTATCGTTTTTAATGTTGGTAATAATTTCACCCATTCTTTTGATAGTGGCTATTGCTATAAAGTTAGACTCTAAGGGGCCTGTGGTGTTTAAGCAAAAGCGCATTGGTAAAAACGGAAAGGTTTTCAACATCTACAAATTTAGAAGCATGTGCGTAGGAGCTGAAAAAACAGGTAGCGGAGTTTATTCCGATAAAAACGATGCAAGAGTTACTCGTGTTGGCAAGGTGCTAAGAGCAACCAGTATTGATGAGCTTGTACAGCTTGTTAACATTCTAAAGGGAGATATGAGCTTTATTGGTCCGCGTCCACCTCTTACATATCATCCTTGGCCTATTGAAGAATATACTGATGAACAAAAGAAGATGTTCAACGTTCGCCCCGGTATTACCGGATGGGCGCAGGTTCATGGCAGAAAGGACGTAGAGTGGAATAAGAGAATTGAATTGAACGTCTGGTATGTGGAGCATATTTCATTTTGGCTTGACATTAAAATCATTTTCACAACAGTGTTCAAGGTGTTTACAAATGCGGATAACGAAAACAAGGGTGCTACGGTTGTAAATAAACCGTCAGAGGTTGTCGAGCAGACAGAGGCTGTTGCAGATACAGAACAAGCTATTGAGGCAACCATTATAAAGTAATTAAGGAGAAAATAAATGTCGCTTAAGCTAATGTACATAACTAACAATCCCAATGTTGCAAAAATTGCAGAGGATTCAGGGGTTGATCGAATATTCATTGATATGGAGTATATTGGAAAAGGAGCAAGACAGGGTGGAATGGACACGGTTCAGTGCCACCACACTCTTGAGGATATACGCAATATACGCGCAACCATTAGCAAGGCAGAGCTTTTGGTTCGTTGTAACCCTATACATTCAGCGAGTGATGAATATTGCTCATCTAAGGACGAAATTGATGGGATTGTGGCAAGCGGAGCTGATATAATAATGCTTCCGTTTTTTAAAACGGCAACGGAGGTTAAGACATTTGTAAAGCTTGTTGGTGGAAGAGCACGTACAATGCTGCTTTTTGAAACACCTGAATCAAGAGATAATGCAGATGAAATTCTTGAGGTTGAGGGCATTGACGAGGTTTTTGTCGGACTTAACGATATGAGCTTGGGCTACGGTATGAAATTTATGTTTCAGCTTCTTGCAGACGGAACAGTGGAGGAGCTTTGTAATAAGTTCAAGGCAAAGGGATTGCCATATGGATTCGGCGGCTTAGCCTCCTTAACAGGCGGACTTTTACCGGGTGCTTGTGTGCTTAAGGAGCATTACAGGCTTGGCTCCGGTTGCGTTATTTTATCCAGAAGCTTTTGCAACACAAGCATTATTACGGAGCTTGATGAAATAGAAAAAATATTCGTCACAGGAATTGATGGCATTAGAAGCTTCGAGAGCGAATGTGCCAAGCTAACTGCTAATCAGCTTGAAGAAAACAGAAAAGAGGTTGTTTTGGCTGTTGGCGAAATTGTTGAAAGGATTAGCAATAAATGAAAATTCTTGTAACGGGTGCGTGGCAATGCACACCTGAGCAGTTAGATGAAATAAGGTGCTTGGGAAATGAAGTCGTTTTTATGCAAAATGAGAAGGACGAGCTTCCTGTTTCACCAAGCGAGATAGAGGGAGCAATTTGCAATGGCTTGTTTCTTTATCATGACATTAAAGAGTTTACCGCATTGAAATATATTCAGCTTACAAGTGCAGGCTTTGACAGGGTTCCTATGGAGCATGTGAAGGACAAGAATATAAAGATATTCAATGCAAGGGGAGTTTACTCCATACCTATGGCTGAGTTTGCTGTGGCAGGAGTATTGCAGATGTATAAGCAAAGCAAGTTCTTTGCATTGCATCAGGCAGAGCATAAATGGGTAAAGCACAGAGGTCTTTTGGAGCTTTATAACAAGCATGTGTGTATTGTTGGCTGTGGCAATGTCGGTACAGAGTGCGCAAAAAGGTTTAATGCCTTCGGCTGCGTTGCATTTGGTGTGGATTTGTATCCAAGAGTTGATGAAAACTATACCGAAATGTATTCCTTGGATGAATTAGACAAGGCATTATCAAAGGCTGACATAGTTATTTTAACCTTGCCGCTTACCGAGGAAACAAGACACCTTTTCAATGGCGAAAAACTAAGTAAGATGAAGACGGGAGCTATACTTGTGAATATAGCGCGTGGTGCAGTAGTGGAGACAAGTGCGCTAATTGAGGCTTTGGGAGGGCATCTTGGTGGTGCGGTTCTTGATGTATTTGAAGAAGAACCTCTAGGTGCAGGTAATTCGCTTTGGGGTATGGAAAATGTAATATTGTCACCACACAATTCTTTTGTCGGTGATGGAAATAGTGATAGATTACAAGATTGTATCTTGAGTAATATTAGAAAGGTTTGATTTTATGAGCAAAAAAGATGTTCTTCTAATTGCAAATTATTGGCATATGGAATCGGAGAAAGCGAGCAGTCGCTATCGTACATTTGCGGATATACTCAGTACACGATATGATTTAGAGGTGGTAACATCTACATTTTGTCATTTGAAGAAAGAGCAAAGGAAAATAGAAAAATTGTATCTTGATGAGTTGCCATATAAAATGACGTTTTGCTACGAAAAAGGATATGATAAAAATATCTCTTTGAAGAGAATAAGAAGCTATAAAGAGTTTGGAAAGAACGTATATGAATATTTGAAAACGAGAAAAAAAGCAGATGTTGTGATAGTTTCAGTGCCATCTCTATCGGTTGCTGATTACGTTACTAAGTTTTGTCAGAAAAACAATATTCCAGTAATAGTTGACATACAAGATCTGTGGCCGGAAGCATTTAAAATGGCAATTAAAATGCCTGTTGTTTCGGATGTATTGTTTGCGCCCATGATGAGACAAGCTAATAGAACTTATGCAAGGGCCAATGTCATAATGGCTGTATCGGATACATATGTTGCAAGAGGAAAAAAATGCAATCCAAATGCTGAGGAGTTAAGCATATATATAGGAACAGACGAAGAGTTGGTTGAAAAGAAAACCAAGGGAGTAGTTGTGGATAAGCCTAAGGACGAATTTTGGGTAGGATATGTTGGCGCTTTGGGGCACAGCTATGATATAAAGCTTGTAATTGACGGCATAAAGAGACTTAAGGAAGAAAAAGGCATAGATAACATTGTGTTCAAGATTATGGGCGATGGGGTATTGCGACAAGAGTTTGAGGAGTATGCTCGAAATTCAGGCATTAGATATGAATTTACAGGGCTGTTAGAGTATGGTGTTATGATGAAAACCCTTATGTCTTGTGATGTAGGTGTAAATGCTATTATAGGTACATCTGTATCCTCTATCATTAATAAGGTTGCTGATTATGCGGCTGCTGGCGTTCCTGTTATAAATACGCAAAATTGCGAAGAATATAGGCAATTGTTAGTGGAATACAATTGTGGTATCAGCATAACGAGTGGAGATGTTCATGAGTTTGCAAATGCCCTTTGGGAGCTATACGGAAACGAGAATAAAAGATTGGAAATGAACAAAAACGCACGTAGACTTTACGATGATAAGTTCAACAGGCGTAAAAGATATCCAAAACTTATGAATATGATTGATTCGCTTTTGAAATGATAGGCTGTGTAAGTTGTTTGTACTAATTTTCGGCGATTATATTTGAAAGCGCATGGCAAGTGAAGCATGTAGAGGTGAAAAAAGATGAAGGTTTTAATCATAAGTCATCCATCGGTCAATACGTATAATAACATGGGAAAAACTATGTTATCTATGTTTTCGTGTTTTGAAAGGGAGGAACTGTGTCAGTTTTATATATACCCAATGATTCCCGATACAGATAAGTGTGGCTCGTATTTTCGCATAACAGACAAGGATGTGCTAAGGAGCTACTACAAGTTTCGTGTATTGGGAAAAGAGATTGAAATAACAGATGATGATTTAGATAAGCATGGATTATTTGAAAATTCTAATGATAAAAAAATATACCAAAACAAAAACAATGGAAAACCTTTGAGAAAGCTTGCTCGAGATATGATGTGGAAGCTTTCACACTGGAATATAGGTGCATTGCATACTTGGATAGAGAGGGAAAGACCTGATTGTATATTCTTGGCACCCGGTTATCAGGGCTTTATATACGATATTGCCGAAAAAATATCAAAAAGATATAGTTTGCCAATAGTTAGCTATATATGCGACGATTACTATTTTGTGAAAAAGCCTAAATCGCTTATGGGCAAAATTCAAACATCGTACATTCAAGGCAAAATCAGAAAAATGATGAGGCAGTCTGCACACACAGTAACCATATGTGACAGCTTGAGAGATAGCTATGAAAAAGAGTTTGGCTGTCCTACTTCCACTATAATGACAGGAAAAAGCCTGGCTGAATTTAAGGAGGCGAGCCCTTGTGATACCGTGAAGGGCATTACCTATATGGGCAATGTAAGGTGCAACCGTTACATCGGATTGGTGGAAATTGGCAAGGCACTAAAAAGCATTAATGAAAGACTGAAAACGGATTATAAGCTGTATATATACACCTCTGAGAAGGATAGCTATATAATCGGTCTTTTAGAAAGTGTTCCTACAATAAAGCTATGTGGCTTTGTAAACGGAGAAGATTATGAAAGAACGCTTTGCTCGTCAGGCCTTTTGCTTCATACAGAGGCCTTTGATGAAGAAAGCATTGATTTAGTTCGCAATTCTATCTCCACAAAAATCGCTGATTCACTGTCCTCGGGTGTTTGCTTAATTGGTTATGGACCCAAGCAGGTGGCATCAATGGCATACCTTATAAAGAGCCAAGGTGCGTTTTGCATAACAGAGGAAGAGTCGCTTGAAGGGGAGCTTGAAAAAATATTGACAGATAAGGAGCTTCGCAACTCTGTTTTGGAAAAGGCTATTCTTGCAGCGCGGGAAAATCACGATGATTTGAAGAACAGTCAGCGACTTAAGGAAATAATGAAAAAAACCAAGAAAACCGAGGAGAAATATCGTGACAGATAATATCAACACATCCGAAAAAAGCTTTCGGTTATGTTCAGCATAGCTAAGACCTTTGCGCTTTTGTCAATTGTAAGCGCGAATATTATGATGTCGGGCGGCGAGCTTTCCATGGGAATATGGAGAATTTACCGTATGCTCGGGACAGTTGGAGTAATTTGCTTTTTGTTTATTTCAGCGTATTATTATAAGAGCGAAAAGTTTGACAGCACTTGGGCACTTGTTAAAAATAAGGCATTGGGCATTGGTGTGCCGTGGCTTGTTCTCGGAAGCGTAACTTATGCCTACAAGCTTGTAATCTCTGTTATAAAGGGTCAAAGCATAGGCGGCGTAGCCTCCTATTTTATAAACGAATAGTCAAAAACTATTGCACATCAATGATTAATTCACTTTGCAACTCAAATATTGTCCGCATTCATAATTCTAATTCCGTCATATTTGTGCGTAGTGCTTGCGGGATTTATTGCGGAAAAGTTCAAGCTCGACAGACTCGCAAATGTAGTATAGGGGATTAGAGAAAAAAGTCTTTAACTAAGGAGAGAATATGAAGATTTTGCAGATTAACTGTGTTTATAACAAGGGTAGCACAGGCAAGATAATGTATGATATACACTCGGAGCTGTTAAAAAGCGGAAACGAATCTGTAATATGCTATGGCAGAGGAGCAAAAACCACTGATCCAAGCGTTTACAAGGTGTGCTCCGAGATTTATTCAAAATTTAATAATCTGCTGTCCAGATTTACGGGCTTGGAGTATGGAGGCTGTCATTTCTCAACAAGCAAGCTGATTTCCGTTATAAAAAGAGAAAAACCGGATACTGTAATAGTACACTGTATAAACGGTTATTTTGTTAACATATATAACATAATAAGGTTTTTGAAGGAATCAAAGATTAAAACAGTTTTGGTTCTTCATGCCGAGTTCATGCATACAGCAAACTGCTCACACGCAATGGATTGCATGAAATGGGTGAGCGGTTGCGAAAAATGCGCAAGATATAAAAAGGAATCCAAGTCCTTGTTTTTTGACAGAGCAAGATATTCTTGGAACAGAATGAAAAAATCATTTGAGGGCTTTGAGGGGCTGAAGGTGGTATCGGTATCACCTTGGTTAAAAAGCAGAGCAGAACAATCTCCGTTCTTTAAGGGCGCAGAGCAGCATGTGGTGCTAAATGGATTAGACACAACCGTGTTTAAGCAATACGACACAAGTGACCTTGAATTGAAATACAAAACGAACGGTGAGAAGATTATATTTTATGTAACTCCTAAGTTTGACTTGTCACCCGATCACATAAAGGGTGGATATTACCTTTTGGAACTGGCAAAAAGGCTTCAAAACGAAAATATTAAGCTATTAGTGGCAGGTCAGTATGAGAAAGGAATAAATGTTCCTGATAACGTGGTGCTTCTTGGCAGAGTTTCGAATCAAGCAGCACTTGCTAAATACTATTCATTCAGTGATTTAACTGTTCTTACAAGCAAAAGAGAAACCTTTTCTATGGTTTGCGCAGAGAGCCTTTCCTGCGGAACCCCCGTGATTGGATTTAAGGCAGGGGCACCTGAGCAGATTTCCATAGAGGAGTTTAGCTCCTTTGTAGAGTATGGCGATGTGGATGGGCTTGTAAAAGAGACAAAAAAATTTCTGTACGAAAAGGAGCTTTCGTGTGAGGGAATTTCCAAGCAGGCACATATTAAATATTCCAAGGAAAGAATGGCAGAAGAGTATATACGATTGCTTTGAGCAGCGTTTACATAGAGTCTAAAAAAATATTAAGGGGAAAACGAATGAACGACATTGTACAAGCTGACAACAGAAGGGTTAAAATACCCGTTCCGTTGTTTGTTATTTATACTTTTATCACGTTAGCTGTGTATATATTACCGAATACGAAGCTGACGGTACCATACATTATTTCGGGAAGCTTAATGCTTATATCACTGCCGGTAATAATGCTTTTGGACAGAAAATATTTGAACTACGGTGTAGTTTTACTTTTGATATCATCATATTTCTTGGTGGTACATATTCTACGTTACCCTGTATTGACAGACGGTATAAACGAAGTAATCAGAAATGTACGATTCTTTATACCGATTTTGTGGGGAGCTTATGGCATCAGATTTGTAAGTGAAAAGCAGAAAAAAGCCATACTGATACTGTTTTTCCTTTTGACAGCGTACATTCTTTACAATACGATGGTTGCTCTTGAGCAGGAGCCATGGATTGCAAGAATTTTGGCTCAGGACCAGTCAACAAGCTCTGATGAGGTCAACGCATACCGACTTGGAAACGTAGGCGGATACCCCTTCTCATATATGATAGGTGTCGTTGCGATTATGGTAATGTCACTCACCTTGAAGGCCAAGAAAGCTGTTTACAGAATAATCGGTGCGGTGCTTATGGTTGTGATTTATATTTACATCGTTCAAACCATGTACACCACGTTGCTTTTGCTTACAACAAGTGCTTGTTTAATTCTTTTGCTTGTTCAATTTAAAAGCCCGTTAGTAAAGCTGTCAGTTTTGATTTTGTTTTTCGTCATTGCAGTGGGCTTCGTACCGTTGCTTGAACTGACAAAGGGACTTTTTGATAGCGGATCCTTGCTTGTAACAAAATTCGAACAGATTATTGCGTCACTGACAGGCGAAGGTATTGATGCATTGGGAAGAAGACCTCAGCTTATGGCCGGAGCCATATCCAACTGGCTTAGCTCGCCAATAGTTGGTATGTATACCAAACTATCGGCTCATTCACTAATCTTGGACTTTCTACAGTCAAACGGTTTGATGGGGTTTGCATTGTGGATAGTATTGTTTGTTGTTGCGTGGAAATTAATTCTCACAGAATTAAAGATGGCGAATGTGAATCCAACAACCTTTAACGTTGCAATGACTTACTTTACTGTTTTGTCCTTTTTCAACGATACAAAGTGGACATTTGACATTACAATAGCGGCGTTCTTTATTGTGCCCATATTCTGCTGTGTATTTTTTAAAAATAAAAAATCGCAATTGAGCAATTGATTTATAAGGAGAAAACTTATGGAAAAGTGGAAAAATGATGTTGCTGTCTTGTGTATTTTCTTTGCAAGACCAGAGCAATTTAAAAAATCCTTTGAAACCGTAAGAAGAGCAAAGCCGAGAGTGCTTTTACTCTGGCAGGACGGTCCGAGAAAAGGAAATGAAAAGGATATAGAGAATATACAAAAGTGCCGTGAAATCGCAGAGAATATTGACTGGGAGTGCGAGGTCCACAAGAATTATCATGAGGAGAATATGGGCTGCGACCCATCAACCTTTCTGTCACACAAGTGGGCGTTTTCCATTGTTGATAAATGTATCGTTTTAGAAGATGATGTTGTGCCTTCAGATGCTTTTTTCCCATTCTGCAAGGAAATGCTTGATAAATATGAAAATGATACGAGAATAGACAGAATATGCGGTCAAACTCTACACGGCGGAGTACCTGACAAGAGGTATAGCTATTTCTTCGGTCGTAGTGGCTCGTCTATAGGCTGGGCATCTTGGAGGCGCGTTGCTGAAACATGGGAGCCTGACTACAAGTTTTTAGAGGATCCTTATTATTTGGATTTAGGCAAAAAAAGATTTAACAGCCCAAGATATGATGTAAGTGTGGATGCCGCTAAGAAAAGAGCCCAAGAGGGCAAGGAATATTGGGAGCATATAATAGGCTTTGCAACTACATTAAATTCAAGATTGGTTATATATCCAAGTGTTAATATGATAGAAAATGTAGGTGCATCCTCTGATGCGACCCATGCGCCCGATGACATCGCAGAGCTTCCAAAGGATATACAAGCTATTTTTACGACAAGGGCAGAAAATATAGAGTTTCCCTTGAAGCACCCGCCTTATGTTATAGAGGATTATCATTATTTTGAAAGAATGATGAAGTTTATTCATCCTAACTTTTTTGTTAAGCTTCGCAGAAAGGTGGAGCACGCATACAGAAAGCTCAAGATTAAATTAAGAAAGAAATAAGGGAGAAGACAATGAAGTATTTAGTAGTCGGTGATGCTAATTCAATGCATATTTTCAATTTTGTTAAAACGGTTTTGCTACCAAGAAAATATGAGGTTCATCTGCTTACCTTGTCTGTAAAGCCTATAAAGGATGAGTTTAGAAGCTTTTACAGAGAAAACGGTGTTACAGTTCATTCTATTGCGGAAAAGAACTACAAAAACCTTAACAAAACCGATATTTTCCATCGAGTTTTGAATCTTTTGCGCAAGCATCGCTTGATGAAAAAAATGCCTCAAATTGATATTTGCCACATTCACTCTGTTTATAAGACCTCTGTGGATATGGTTTTGAAGAATAAGAAAAAATTCGGCAAGATTATTTGCTCATATTGGGGTGGGGATATTGAAGACCGCTCGGAATATGTTGTTAATTTGAGAAAAAAGTGTTTTGATATAGCTGATAGTATTACAGTTACGGTTAAGCAAACCTACAACGAATTCAGAGAACTTTACGGTGATGTATACGATTCCAAGCTTCAAATATGCAGATTCGCTACCGGTGGACTTGACTGCATTAACACGTTAAGTAAAAGCACAACAAGACAGGCCTGCAGGAATGAGTACGGCATTAGTGAAGACAAAATTTGTATAACCTGTGGATACAGTGCATATGCTGATCAGCATCAAGATAAATGCTTAAAAGCTATCATTGCTCTACCACAGGAAATTAAGGACAAGCTTCACGTGATTGTTCCTATGCAGTACGGAAAGTATGAGCCTGATTATGTAGCAAGGATTGAAGAGCTTTCGAGGACTGAGGGCTTGAAGTGTGATATATTGAGGACATATGTACCCTTCGAAAAGAGTGCTATGCTTGCTATTGCTACTGATATTTATTTGCACGTAAGAGATACGGATGCGTTTTCAAATGCTCTTAAGGAGCATATTTATTCAAGCTCACAGGTCATTACAGGCACATGGCTAAAATATCCTGAGCTTGTGGAGATGGGCGCTAAGTATGAATCAATCAATAGCTTTTACGAGTTAAACGATGTCTTATATCGTAAAATAAGAACCACCAAAATATCGGATAAAATCGAGCTGTTTGCTCCGATTTACGAGCTTTATTCAACGGAAAGCATTATAGGTCAGTGGTCGGGAGTTATTGATTCTGTGATTGGCATAGGAAAGGAAAAAAATGAAAAATAAGCAAATTAAGCTGGGCGCTATTATTTCATATGTAGCTATTTTCGTGAACATAGCGGCAATGCTTATATATACTCCGTGGATGATTGAGCAAATAGGAGAGGAGTCATATGGACTGTACACTCTTGCAAACTCTCTTATTGCTTTATTCCTTGTGGATTTTGGCTTAAGCTCCGCTACATCGCGCTTTGTTGCAAAGTATAGGGCAGAGGGCAGACAGGACAAGGTAGATAGCTTTTTAGGCGCAGTGTACAAGCTTTATATGGCGATTAGCGCTGTAATTTTTGTTGTATTGTTAGTGATATATTTCTTAATAGATGAAATTTACGTTAAACTAACCCCCGCTGAAATAGAACAATTTAAGGTTGTGTATATTATTTCAGCCGCCTTCGCTGTAATAAATTTCCCCTTTGTAACCTTTAATGGAATTTTAAATGCGTATGAAAAATTTATTCAGCTTAAAATTGCAGATTTAATCTACCGTGTGCTTTTGGTAGGCATTACAATTGCCGCACTTATGATGGGATATGGGCTTTATGCCTTGGTTTCTGTGCATGCAATAGTTGGCTTGATAGTCATTGCCTATAAATTTATAGTGTTAAAGATTTGCACTCCGGTTAAGGCGAATTACAAGCAATCTGAAAAGGGAATTTACAAGAGTATATTCAGCTTTTCAATATGGGTAACAATATCATCCTTGGCGCAAAGACTCGTTTTCAATATAACACCATCTGTTTTGGGAATTGTAGCTAACAGCGTTGCTATTGCTGTATTCGGTATCGTATCTACGATTGAAGGCTACACTTATACTATAACGAGTGCCATAAACGGTATGTTTATGCCTAAAATCGCGAGAATTTATGCTAACAAGGAGGGTGAGCAGGACATAAACCCCCTACTTTTAAAGGTTGGCAGATTTCAGTATGGGCTTAACGGCTTGATCATTGCAGGCTTTGCGGTTGTTGGCTTGCGATTTATAGATTTGTGGGTTGGTTCTGACTTTAGAGATGCGTATGTGGGAACGCTGCTGGTTTTAATTCCGGGCTTGTTTTTCAATTCCTTGCAAATTGCCAATACCGCTATGATTGTTCAAAACAAAGTAAAAATCCAATCGTTCGTTAACGTTGGAATGGGTGTTGTAAACGTTATACTATCCTTTGTGTTCTCATATTTCTTTGGCGTTATCGGAGCTTGCTTGTCCATTTTTGTGGCGTATATGCTAAGATCCATCGCTTTCCACATAATCTACAAGAAATGCTTGAATATGGATATGTTAGCTGTGATAAAGCAATGCTATATAAAGTTATCAATTCCTATAATTGCAACGGTAGCTCTTGGCTTAATTGTAAACCACTTTATGCCACTTGGCGGCTGGCTTGGATTTTTGGTTGTCGGCTGTATAACGGTTGCGATTTTTGCAGTGCTTGTATTGCTTGTTGGCTTTACGGGTCAAGAGAAAAAGAAATTGGTTGGCTTTTTAAAAAACAAAATCCGAAGAAAAGCGCAATAACATTAAAGACGCTTAGAATTAAATTTTTGAAAGGAAGCTAAGGGATGAACAGAAGGGTAACAGAGTTTCTAAAAATTCCTGAAAAAATGCGAGTACCTTTTCTGAATAGAATAAATTATCAGTTGACCTCAATTCTGGAAAATTTAAGCATTAAAAGAGAAAAGATACCATCTAATCCAATGAACGATAAGGAGCGCGAGGAACGGGTTATTGTTTCCTTAACCAGTATGACGCATAGGATTAATTGTGTCCATCTTGCTATCAAATCCTTGATGTTGCAAACATACAAGCCTGACAGGATCGTTTTGTGGCTTGTTAAGGATGAATTTCCTAATTTGAATGAGTTACCAAAAGAGCTTCTTGAACTGCAAAAATACGGATTAGAAATAATACATTGTTCAAAGAACCTCTACGGTCACAAAAAATATTTCTATGCTCTTAAGGAGCAAAAGCCAAATGAGGTTGTAATTACATATGATGATGATATAATATATCCTGTTAATTCAATAGAGCTTTTGATGAAAGCTCATACTAAATACAAGAGTGCGATTGTATGTAATCGTGCACAAGCTTGTGAGCTTAATAAGGATGGTAGCTACATTAACCCAGGCAATTGGAAAATAATTAACGATGTTGGTGTTAAAGGGCCATCATATAATCTTTGTCCTTCAACTGGTGGGGGTTGCTTGTATCCATATGATGTTCTATATAAGGATTACAATGATGAAGAGCTTTTGATGCGACTAGCTGATAAAAGTGACGATTTATGGATTATGTTTATGGCCGCGGCAAATGGAACGCCTATTGTGAAAAGCAGAAAATATCATAGAACATTTACCGCTATTGAAGGGTCACAGATATACAGCCTTGCAATAGGAAACATTGTAGAAAATGGTTACGATGCTGTGATGAAGGGCCTAATAGAAGCATATCCGGAGGCTTGGAAGAAAATATCAACTGTTAATGATGGTACGAAAGGAAATAAATGATGCTAAACAGTATGGAAAAGGGCATTATTGCGCTGATAAAAAGCTCATTGTATGGCGGCGAGCCATCGTTGCCGGACAGCTTTAGCTTGGAAGAGGCATATAAATTTTGTCAGCTGAATCAGGTGCTTCCATTGGTATATTACGGCGCTATTAATATTCCCGGATTTTTGGACACTATGATTGGTAAGAAATTTACGATGTCCACAATGAGGCTTGGTATGGTATCTCAAACGCGAGAGGGGCATTTAGAGACTATTTCACAGATCTTTGATGCTAATGAAATAGAGTATATGAAGCTTAAGGGCACTGTTATAAAGGATTATTACAGTAGCTCAGAGCTTAGAATGATGGGAGATATTGATATTCTTATAAAGCCAGAGCAGTATTCCAAAATCAGAGAGCTGTTTTTAGAGCTGGGCTATTATGAGGGACCCGAAAGTGACCACGAGCTTATGTGGTTTGCAGATGAGGAAAAGGATTATTTAATAGAGCTTCATAAGCGTATGATCCCTTCATATAACAAGGACTACTATGAGTATTACGGTGATGGCTGGAAGCTTGCCCGAAGGGTCGATGGTAAGACAAACGAGTATCGCTTGTCAGATGAGGATTTTTTCATTTATATATTTACCCATTTTGCAAAGCATTATCGAGATATGGGCATTGGAATAAGACATTTTGTTGACTTTGAGGTGTTCTTGAAAAAGCACCCTTGTATTGATATGGAATACATAAGAAAAGAGCTTGAAGCCCTACAGCTTTTAAGGTTCTGGGACAATGTAGAGAGGCTTCTTAAGGCATGGTTTGAAGATGGCGAATGGGACGACGTGCTTGAACACATAACTCGTCGCATATTCAGCAATGGACCGTACGGTAATTTGGACAACTTTTTAATGTCTGACTCCTTGAAGAAGAATAATGCAGGCGAATCAAACAGAAAAATTAGATTTAAAAAGACTATGCATTTGATTTTTCCGGATTTCAAGGTAATGAAGGGTTTATACCCCGTGCTTGAAAAGGCACCGATCTTATTGCCCATTATGTGGCCTTGGCGTTGGGTTAGTGCAGTGATTTTTAAGCCGACCGCCATAAAACAACAAGCAGATAAGGTAAAAAGGGTAAATAACGATAATATTGACGCCTTCCAAAAAGAGCTTAATTACGTAGGCTTGGATTTTAATTTCAATTAATAGCGGGGTAGCAATGAACAATAGAGATCTATTACTTGCCCTTTTAAAAGTCGCTATAAACGGTGATGAGCTTGCAAGCGACAGTGGGATCAAGGACAGCTTGAGTTCGGAGAGGTTGACCACACTATTTAAAATCTCGAAAAAACATGACGTGGCGCATTTGGTTGCATATGCCTTGGAGGAAAATGGCTTTTCTTGCTCCAACGAAGTATGGCAGCTTTTCTTAAAGGAAAAGGAGCAGGCTATACTTCGATATGAAATGATGCAGGCTGATATTAACGAAATTTGCTCCTGCTTCGAAACCAATGGCATAGACTATATGCCGCTAAAGGGTGCGGTACTGCGTAGCATATATCCTGAGCCTTGGATGCGTACAAGCTGTGATATTGATATTTTGGTGCATGAGGAGGAGTTGGACAGAGCAGTACAAGCTCTTGTTAAGGACCATTCTTACAGGGTAGAAGGTAAAAAGAATTACCACGATATTTCTCTGTATTCTCCCTTTGGCATGCACCTGGAGCTTCATCATAATATTAAGGAAACAATTGACAAATATGATGAATTATTGACACAGGTGTGGACTTTTTCTCGAAAAAGTCAAGAAAACGGACACAGCTATGCACAAACGAATGAGTTTTTAATGTTCCATTTGATTGCTCATATGGCTTATCACTTTGTGGGTGGCGGCTGTGGCTTACGCTCGGTTTTGGACATTTGGCTTTTAAAGAAAGAAAGAGAATTCGATAATACAGAGTTGTGTGGCTTTCTTGATAAAGCAATGCTGACCAGCTTTTTTGAAACGATAATGATGCTCGCAGAGTATTGGTTTGGTGAAGGAACGATAACAAGCTCTCTTGTGTTAGAAACAGAAAAATATGTTCTTTTGGGTGGCGCCTACGGTACAAGTCAGCAGAATATAGTGTCTAAGCAAATCCAAAAGGGCGGAAAATTCAAATATATTATGTCACGTATTTTCATACCGTATGAAAGCTTGTCGATTTTGTATCCGATTGTAAAAAAACATAAAGTATTGATACCGTTTTGTCAAATGCTTCGCTGGTTGAGCGTTCCTTTCAAGGGTAAAAAACTGTCACGTGAAATGAAAAGCTTGTCAAGCGTAACAAAGGATGAAATTGATCAAATAGATCTATTACTAAAAAAGCTGAGGCTTTGAGGGAATTTATATGCCTAATAAAAAGATTAAAACCGAGAGAATTAAAAAGGAAAGAAAAAAGTTTTGGGGCGAGTTTAAGACCTTTATATCAAAGGGAAGCGTTGTTGATTTAGCTGTTGCCCTTGTAATTGGTACTGCCTTTAATAGAATCGTTTCTCAGCTTGTGGATAGCTTTATAACTCCACTTATAGGAATAGTTCTGGGCGGCTTTAGTCTGGACGATTGGAAATGGGTTTACAAGGAGGCAGTGCTTGATACAGACGGTGTAACCGTCTTAGAGGCGGAAATTGCCTTTACCTACGGTACGTTTTTGCAGGCAGTAATTGACTTTTTAATAATTGCCTTTACTGTATTTGTAGTGGTTAAGCTATACACCAGGGTAAGAAAGCACATTGAGGAAGAGGCAAAAAGGCTAAA
>JAFTZI010000174.1 GCA_017461055.1 Clostridia bacterium
GTCGCTGTTTTCGCTATTTTCGAGGCTTGACTCGGTTTTCTTGAACACAGGGTCGAATATTTCCACGCTTGCGTCCATTAGGTTGTTGAGTGTGTTATCTACTGACTCCTGGTCACAGGATGTAAATGCGACAAATGATAAAAGTATAAGTGCGCTAAAAAGCAATAGGCTTAATTTTTTCATAGAGGTGGCACCTTTCAAGTTATTTGTATAATATATTTTAGCATTAAATTTGCGTTGTGTCAATAGCTAAGGCATTTAATTTGTTGTTGCATATATTTAGTTTATATGGTAAAATATATATAAAGATATTCAATCAAGGGGGATTTATGAGGCCTTTTTCTAAATTTATACGTTCACAGCTTGGCTTTTTTAAGGGCTTTATTTCAAATTGCTCCTTAGAAACCGCAAGAAAAAATCAAGACAGGCTCGGCAAGCTTATGGCTTCAATGCACAAAGCAGACGTTACCTATGAGGATTTTTTGATTGGGCAAATTGAAGCGTCCCTCATCACTCCTAAGGACGAGGTGTCAAGGGGAGTTATTTTGTATCTTCACGGTGGCGGCTATACCTGTGGCGACCTTGACTATGCAAAGGGCTTTGCTACTATGCTTAGCGCCAAGTGCGGCATTAAGGTTTTGTGCATTGCGTACCGCTTAGCCCCCGAGCATACCTTCCCCGCTGCTCTCGACGATTGCGCCAAGGCTTATGGCTATTTGCTGTCTCACGGTTACGGACCCGAGAGCATTGTGCTGTGCGGTGAGAGCGCAGGCGGCGGTCTTTGCTATTCCTTATGCTTAAAGCTAAGGGAAAAGGGCAGAGTTATGCCCGCAGGCATAATTGCCATTTCTCCTTGGACAGATTTGACAATGAGTGGCGAGTCTTATGAAGCAAACAAGAAAAACGACCCCTCTATGACCAGGGAAAGACTAAAATATTACGCTGATTTTTACCTTTACGGTGGGGACAAAAAATACAAAAAACGTACACACCCCCTGACCAATTCCAATTTAGAGGAGGATTTGAGGCTAAAATCCAACCCTCTTTTATCTCCCGGCTTAACTGACCTTGAAAAAATGCCGCCTTGCCTTGTTTTTGCAGGTGGGGACGAAATTATGCTTGACGATGCCACAAGGGTACACAAGGGTGTTTTGGAAAAGGGCGGAAAAAGCGAGCTTGTTATTACTCCTGAAATGTGGCACGGTTATGTGCTTTACGGACTTAAGGAAAACGAGGGAGATTTTGTAAAAATACGCAAGTTCATTCGTGACAATGTTCCCTTGCAGAAGAAGCTTAAATGGATGAGCCTTGATAACGCGGCAAAAATTTACCCTGCGTCAAGAACACGCGCTTGGAGTAACGTTTTCCGTTTGTCAGCAACCCTTGACGAAAAAATCGATAAGGAAATAATGCAAAGCGCCCTTGACGTAACAATAAGGCGCTTTCCGTCTATTGCGGTGCGACTGAAAACAGGCTTTTTCTGGTATTACCTTGAGGAAATCCCGAAGGCGCCCGATATAATGGCTGAAAAGCCCTATCCGCTTTCAAGAATGGTCTTTGACGACATCAGAAAATGCGCCTTTCGTGTTATCGTTTACGAAAACAGGGTGGCAGTGGAGTTTTTCCACGCGCTAACCGACGGAAACGGCGGTCTTGTCTTTTTAAAGACCTTGGTTGCGGAGTATTTGTATCAAAGATACGGAATTAAGGTGCCAAGAGAGGACGGCATACTTGACCGTCTTGAAGAGCCTGCCCCCGAGGAGCTTGAGGACAGCTTTCTTAAATACGCAGGCCCTGTAAAGCACCCGAGAAGAGAGGAAACCGCCTTTAAAATCGAGGGCAAAGCCGAGGAGGACGGGTTCAGAACCAACACCACCTTTATTTTGAACGCATCTCAAATAGCAAGCGAGGCAAAAAAGCGCGGCGTTACCGTTACCGCATATTTTGTTGCTCTGCTTATTTACACAAATATGAGGCTTCAGGATAAAATTATCAAAAACCCAAGGAAGCGCAAGCCCTTAAAGATTTTAATTCCCGTAAATTTAAGAAAGCTGTTTCCCTCAAATACCTTGCGCAACTTTGTTTTGTATGTTACCCCGGGAATTGACCCAAGGTACGGAGAATATACCTTTGATGAAATATGCAAGAGCATTTATCACCAAATGAGCTTGGAAATTACTCCTAAAAAGATGAGCGCAAGAATTGCTACCAATGTTGGAAATGAAAGGTCAATGGCTTTGAAGCTTGCTCCCCTTTTCCTTAAAAATATGGTAATGAAGCTTGTGTTCAACGCTGTGGGCGAAAAAAAGTCCACCTTTACTCTTTCTAATCTGGGAGTGGTTACCGTGCCGCAGGAAATGGCAGAGCATATTACACGTATGGACTTTTTGTTAAGCGTGCAATCGAAAGCTCCGTATAATAGCTCCATTATTACCTATGGGGACAAAATGTACCTGAATATAATTAGAAATATTAAGGAGAGTGTGCTTGAAAGAGAGCTTTATGAAACCTTTAAGGAGCTTAAATTAAAGGTTGTGGCAGAAAGCAATTCACGCACTAAGAGAAGATAATGTACTGTATTAATTGTGGAATAGAGCTGAGCGACGGACAAAAGGTTTGTCCTATATGCCAGACAAGAGTGTATCATCCCGACCTTAAAAAGTCGGATGCCTTGCCCTCTTATCCGAGAAGAGCCTTTAAAAGCGAGGAAATCAACATAAAGGGGCTTTTGTTTGTAGTTACAATTTTGCACTTGATTCCAATTATTTTTTCCATTATTTTTGACTACAACCTAAATGGCAGGCTTGACTGGACAGGCTACGTGGTAGGGGCAGTTTTGCTCATTTATATAACTGCTGTGCTGCCTATGTGGTTTAAAAACCCAAATCCCGTAATTTTTACCCCCTGCTCCCTTTTGACTATGGCAGTTTTTCTGTGGTATATCAACTTTACAGTTGATGGCGAGTGGTTTTGGACCCTTGCCTTTCCCGTTAGCTTGATGTTTTCATCAATCGTAATTGCTATGGTAACGCTTTTAAGATATATTAAAAGGCACAGGCTCTACATTTTCGGCGGTGGCTTTATTGCCACAGGCATTGCTATCGTTTTTATAGAGTTTTTCATACATTTAACCTTCGATATTAACCACGACGGATTTATATGGTCCCTGTACCCGTTGGTTCTCTTGGCAATTATGGGAATGGCGCTTATCGTTATCGAAATCGTTAAGCCCTTTAAGGAGTCTCTTAAAAAGGTTTTCTTCCTGTAATAAGCCAATCCGCGCGCCCGAAAATGTGAACGAATTGTAAAATATGAAAAATTTTGCAAAAATCTGAAGAATTTTCACTCTAATTTTGCTTTTTAATAGTAGAAAGGACGTGATTTTATGATAATAAAAATTTGTAAAATTTTGCTTGCTATTTTAAGCTGTATTTCTTTCTTGGGAGTTGCGTTTTTTACTTTTATCTATTTTTACGACGGTTTTGATTATATGTATTATAGTCAAGGTGTTGTCAGTGCTATTTTCTTAGCTTGTGTAATTATTGCCTTGTCACTTGCCTTGCTTGTTTTGGTTATCGTACTAATGTTTAAGGGCAAAATAGGAGTAAGAATTACCTGCACTATGATACTCATTTTTTTCATTCCTGTGTCTATGGTAGCAGGCTTTTTAGGTCTTGCCGTTAATTATTTTGGACCATATGGCTGTTCTTATACCGAGGATATTGCAAATTACGGAAACTATGACTATAAGTTTTCCACCGATTATTTTCCTCAAAGCATTACTGAGGAAATGACCGTAGTCGATTTTTCTTATTTCTATAAATACGTGGACACTTTTCAAACAGATATATATCTTGAGATTAAGTTTTCCGATAGGGAAACTATGGAAAAATACCTAAATACAGCAAAGGGTGCTTTTTCGGAAAATGGATTTTTAGAATATCAAAACCCTTATGATTCAAAATACACCGACATAATCGAAAACCAATATCAATATGGCGCAAACTCAGCCTACATAGAATTTACCGAGGACGAAAATTACAAAAACGTTGAAATGCATTATTATTCTGTTACATATTCTTACGAAGAGCTGATAATAATTTACAACTACACAGGTGTAGGAAGTGATTTGGAATATGGAAACGCCCCCGAAAAAGGAGAGTATTATCCGCATTACCTAACACGCTTCAATGTAGAATTTGATCCAAGCAATAGCTTTTTTAAATAAAAGGGGATACAAGTGATATTTTTAAATAGAGGTGATTAGCTTGAAAAAAGTGTTATTAAATATTTTGTTGTATTCTATATACACCTTGTCCGGTATAACCATATTGTGTTTTTTCAATTACAACACTTTCTTAACCATGGCAGGAGTTATATCTTTTACTTTGATTTTTGTAAGAACCGTGGCTTTAAATGCTTTAAAGCCTTTAAATCCGCTTTGCCACAATAATGGGCTGAAATATCTGTATCAAAAGAAAAATAATTTAGCTGGGTACGAAAAACACGTAAAACAAAGTGAAAAAATTTTGATAATATTAGGGCTTGTAGATCTAATTATCGGCTTGATTATATACTTTGTGTCAGGGACAGTGGCATAAGAAC
>JAFTZI010000175.1 GCA_017461055.1 Clostridia bacterium
AAAATGCAACTTGCACTCCTTGAAATAAAGGGAATGTACGGTAAAAATGCAATAATGAAAGGTATGAACCTTGAAGAAGGAGCAACTGCAAAGGATAGGAATAGTCAAATCGGAGGACATAAGGCGTGAGTGAAAAGAATTATGACGATATAATCGAACTTCCTTGTCCTACCTCTAAAAGACATCCAAGAATGCCTATGATGGATAGGGCGGCGCAATTTGCACCGTTTGCAGCACTTACAGGTTATGATGATGCCATAACGGAAACAGGTAGATTAACAAATGAAAAAATTGATTTAAGTGATGAAACAAAAGAAAGAATAGACCTAAAGATTAACTTCCTTATAGATAATATTGAAGAAAATCCTGAAATTACAGTAACATATTTCGTGCCAGATAAAAGAAAGTCTGGCGGCGAATATCTAACTGTTACAGGCAAACTTAAAAAGATAGATGGTTATGAGCAAACACTACTGATGATGGACGGACTCAAAATATCAATCTTTGAAATATTATCAATAGAGTCGGATTTCTTTCACGGTTTATTTGATTAAAATTGAATATATACGCTTATATGACAAAGCAAGGTCGTGCTGAAATAGAGCTCAGGTAAATCCTTTCTCCCTATCAATATAAGTAAGTGGTCGTAAAACATCTATAGTATAAATATAGGTGTCAGAGCAAGAACTTCGTGCGTCTTGGCGAGCAGAAATTTCCTAAGCCCATATTGGGTTTTAAGGTTTTTTCTGCTCGCTTTTTTTGTTGCAAAAAAATTTAGTATTTTGCAAAAAACTTTTCAAAAGGACCGATGAACCCAGGCCTTTTAATGAGATAATTGAATCACAGGAAGGGGGTGAGATAGTGACTGCTCTTGAACGAAGAGATAAAATAATTGAATTATTATGTGAAAAAAGAACTGTAACATTAAGTTATTTGATAAATGAATTTAAAGTAGCAAGAAGTACAATTCAAAATGATATATTAGAGCTTTCACTGTCTTACCCTATTTTCACGAAACCGGGAATAGGAGGTGGAGTTTACATAGCTAAAGGTTATTACAGAGATAAGGACTATTTGAGTAGTTTGCAAAAGGAAACACTTGAGTCTTTGTTAGGTGAGGTTGACGATGAAAGAAAGCTTGTTATCGAGTCAATTATCAATAAATTTGCAAGACCTGTAGCACCATAATATGGAGATAACAAAAAAACAAATAAAGAAAGAATTAGATAATCTAAAAAGCTTTTATTTAATGAAAAATTCCATTGTAAATGAAAAGCTTAAACCGTGCAATAAATTGTTGCTCTTAATTGAGAAATATTCAAAACTCATAGAAGAAGCACCACTTAAATTACAAGGATTATTTAACGAAAAATATAAGCTTGGTTCTACCGTACAGCAAATGGCAGAGAAATGGAACGTTTCAACTGTTACTGTAAATAGAATGCAAACCAAGTTGTATGAGTATTTATTTGAAAATCTAAATAAGGAGGAAAAATAAATGACTAAAAGCGAATTGGAAACTATTCTTGATGAAATGGATTTTATTAACAATGCAAATAACATCTATGAAACGAAAATCTATTTGGTTAAGCAAGAAATTTCAGTGGAAATTATCAATGGTGTTACTGTTGTATATAGCAGAGATACATTTTACGCAAAAACAAGTTTAAGAATGAGTCAGTTAGAGTTTTTGAAATCTATAAGACCTACTCTTGTTGAGAGCAAGCGAGTATGTGCAAATATGACAACTCGCACTTATGTAAATTAAACGGGATAATAAAAATCCCTTTAATAATTGAATATTTGAGTTAGTAAATAACGATTAAGGATTGCGGTTTTTCGAGGATGTTAAAAGGTGGCCACCTACCAACAACTATCGCATAGACAGAATGTCAAATAAACACTCAAATAGTTCATTTTAAAATTGAATATAGGCGAAGAGCCGAACAACTATTTCTAAATATCATAAAACTATTTTTCAAAGGAGAATTTATCATGGCGAAAGCTATCGAAAAGAAGCCTGAGGCGTCAGTCGAAAACAAGTACGCAGTAAGAAGATGGGTAAAGCCTAAGCTTAGAGCTGCATCTTATGCATCAGAGCGTAAGGCAAAGAAGCACGAACACGGTCCAAAAAAGGATAAGGCACTTACCGACTATGAGGCAGGTATCCGTTCAGGTTATCTTCAGTGTCAAACCGACCATGCAGGCTTGTATAAGTACAAGAAGGCTATAAACGAAGGTAAGACAGTAGAAGAGGCTCGTGTAATTTCACAGACCGTACAGAAAAAGAAATAATTTAGAACCATTTAAGGAGGAATAAAGTAATGGAAAAAAAGATTTTTGTAGAAAGAGAAACTTTTGAATACAACGGAAAAACATGTTTTTCCTATTTTATCAAAGGTGAAATCAGAGGAAGAGAGGTAAAGCTTGCAGTAATCCCACCTGACAAGGGCGGATATGTTGTTCTTGATATCGTTTTCGATAAGGAAATGGCTTGTGAGCTTGTACTTAAACCTTATGAAATTAAGGATGACAAGGGAAATATCACAAGAGGTAATACATATGCCGTAATTTCAGTTGATGAAAATGGACTTGTGTATGAGTGTCCTGTGAAGCCAGCAAAGTCATCTGACAAGACATTGCTTAATATGCTCATTAGATAATAGAGCAGAAGAATCAAATAACTAACGAAATGGGCTTGTGTTCAAATACGAGCACAAGCCTATTTTATACTTTAAAATCAAAATTTTAGGAGGTTTTTTTATGAAAAAAAGAATTTTTGCACTTATTTTAAGTGTCCTCATGGTGTTTACTTGCGTTTTTGTAACAAGCTGCACACCAGAGGACCAAACCACAGATAATTCATCCACAAGCACAGGTGATAATACCGAAAATACCGAAAGTCAGCCACAATCTCTTGATAATATACCGGATGTAGCAACTATGGACGGTACACCTATGGTATCAAAGACTGCATATAAAATGGCTCGTTCAGGAATGGTATTTGCAACCCCTACAGCTCTTTCAGAAACAGCAAACGAGGGTATCACTCTTGAAGCTTCTGTCGAACCATCGTATGCAACTAAAATCGCAGTAGATTGGATTGTATCATTCACAAATCCGGAAAGCGAATGGGCTACAGGTAAGTCAGTAACCGACTATGTAACAGTAACACCTACAGAGGATGGCAGCTTAACTGCAACTCTTGAATGCTTACAACCATTTGGCGAGCAAATTATCGTTAAGGTAGTTTCAAGAGAAAATGCTGAAATTTCAGACACTTGTCCCCTTGAATATATGCGTAGAGTTGAGAGTGTAAGCCTTAGAGTAGGTGATGATTATGTATTCACACCGGGCGTAAACTACGCAGATTTTGAGGTAGCAACAGGTAATCTTGGTACAGGCGGTAAGGTAACACTTGATGTTGACTTTACTGATGTTTACACTATTGAGTCTTGGGACAGTGATAGCTATGACGCTACTGACCTTTCACAGTGGGGTATTATCGGCGGTAACTCTAATCTCGGCACACAAACAGCATCAATGGCTTCATTTGAAGGTATGACAGCAGACGGTATGAAATATACAGGTGTGCCTAATATGTGCTATAGCGAATTTTCAGCAAATAAGACACTGTATTTCGATGTAGACAGTCTTTCTGACTTAGGTGCTTACCTTATCAAAGATTCAAGCGGTACAACATATAACATTGATAAGGTTGACCCCGCATTACTTGTAGAAATCCTTACCAATGCCAAGGAAAGCGGAACAGATACGATATTCTGGCTCGAAGTAATTCATCCGACCAACCACAGAATTAACTTTGAAATTAAGTTAAGAGATATTGTAAATAGCGGTGTAGCACCTACATCTATTACGCTTAACCAAACAACCTATAATTTCAACGCAACAGAGCTTGACTATATGATTCCAAAGGAGTGATTGATATATGAGCAATAAGGTGATAAGAATTTGTGCAATAGTGATTGTAGTGCTTCTTGCAGTAGCCTTAGTAGCTTTTATCAGTATCAATGTTATAAGGGAGTCAAAAAAGGCTAACTTTTACTTAGTTCACAATGGCACTCAAATCACAGAAAATGTAAGTGATTTAGTTCTTGAACGAGGAACACCACAGCGTTTTGATATAGCATATTTTGAAGGCTTAGAGGAAGAAAAG
>JAFTZI010000176.1 GCA_017461055.1 Clostridia bacterium
ATAAAGGGTGGAGAAGCAACAGTTGTACGTCAATCGTTTGCTATAACAAAAGCTGTTATTCAGAGCAACATCACCTATAATGGTATATCGTATTCTGTAGCAAGCATAGGTGATAGTGCATTCTATTATTGCACAAGCCTTACAAGTATAGAAATACCAAATAGTGTAACAAGCATAGGTGGTAGTGCATTCAAGGGTTGCGACAGCCTTACAAGCATAGAAATACCAAGCGGTGTAACAAGCATAGGTGGTAGTGCATTCTCTCATTGCACAAGCCTTACAAGCGTTAAGATACCAGACAGTGTAACAAGTATAGGTGGCGACGCATTCTATAATTGCACAAGCCTTACAATTTACTGCGAGGCTACGAGCAAGC
Organism: Clostridia bacterium; assembly: GCA_017461055.1. Lineage (GTDB taxonomy): Bacteria > Bacillota > Clostridia > Oscillospirales > CAG-272 > RGIG2000. The sequence goes on from JAFTZI010000176.1 coordinate 377, forward strand.
CAAGCGGATGGAGTATATATTGGACTGGTTATAATTCAAAATGTACTGTTGTATGGGGACATAAGCAAGACAACTGATGTTGCCTTGCAATGATATCGAGGCTTTGCCTCGGTGAAATTCGCCCAAGGTCGAGTGAAATGTAGCAAACGCAACGTGAAATTTTTGCTGAAGCAAAAGTGATAGGTAACAAAACACAGGGTCAGCTCTCAAAAGGGCTGACCCTGTGTGCGTTATTAGTCTTAAAAGCAGGCTGAATTTACGTCTTTATTGTCATTCTGAGCAAAGCGAAGAATCTTTTTGATTCGCTCACCGATGGAGCGAATTGGCAAATTATTTTTCAACCAATTTCCAAAGGTAGCCACAGCCGGTTTCGATTTCGTATTTCTTGGCGCAGGTCTTACATTCGAGCCAAGCGTAGTAGTCGCCAAAGCCAACCACTCGCTCCTCGATGATTTTGCCCTTGCCACAGGGACACCTGTATTCTAAATGCCTTGTGGGGCTACTTGCACCGTTGGGGTATCTTTCCTCATCTACTATCGGTTTTTCGCTTCTATCATTCATAGGTTGTTCTCCTTGTTCGATATGAAAAATCCTCCCCGTCAAGGCATAGCCTTGACACCTCCTTCGTCAGAGGTAGGCTATAAGGGCTTTTTAAGATAACATCATATTTGTAAGCGTCGATTTTAATTAGAGCTCTCGTGCCTTTTAAGCAGAGAAAGCCAAGCCTCCATCTGACGAATGATGATTCCCCTGTTAGGGGAAATGTCGCACAGCGACAAAAGGGGCGTGCCCTGCTAAGGGGGAGATTGCGTAACAAGACGGAGGGGGAGAAATGTTATTATAGCACCTCAGTTGCTTTCTTTTCAAGAGCCAAGCCTGCCTTGTAGTCCTTCATAAAGCTTTGGAATTTTGCTCTTTCCTCATCTGTTGCAACAACGGTTTCCTTTTCGCAGGATGCAAAAAGCTTATCTAAGAGGTCTTCAAGTGCGCCCTCGTTTATAGCTCTGTACAGCGCAAGAATTGCAACGCCCCAAGCGCCGCCCTCGCCTGCGTTTTTCATAGTGGTGATAGGTGCTTTAAGCGCTGCGCTCATTGCGTTTGCGCCTACAAACGGAGCCTTGAAAAAGCCACCGTGACCGCAAATGTCCTCGATTTGCACGTTTTCTTCCTCTAATACCTCCATACCAATGCTCATAGCACCTAAAGCGGAGTAAAGCTGCATTTGCATAAAGTTTGCAAGGGTAAGCCTTCCGCTTGGCTTTCTTGCAACCAACGGAATACCGCTTTCCATACCAACAATAGGCTCACCTGACAGGAAGTTGTAGCCAACCAAGCCGCCAACATCGGAGTCACTCTTAAGTGAAACCTCATAAAGCTTATCAAAAAGTGGGCCCTTCTTAATAGAGCCGCCTGCAAGCTCAATAACCTCAGCGAAAAGTCCTGCCCAAGCATTAATTTCAGAGGTGAAGTTATTTGCGTGCACCATAGCAACAGGAGCGCCGCTTGGAGTAGCTACTATGTCAATGGAGCTATTAACCTTGGAAAGAGGCTTTTCAAGTACAACCATTGCAAAGGCAGATGTGCCTGCGCTTACGTTACCTGTACGCACCTTAACCGCATTTGTTGCAACCATACCTGTGCCTGCATCACCCTCAGGTGGGCAAAGAGGCGCGCCCGGCTTAAGAGCTCCTGTTGGGTCAAGGAGCAAAGCGCCCTTTTCTGTTAAAGACCCTGCATCCTCACCTGCCAAAAGTGATTTTGGCATAAGAGCATAAAGGTCCTTGTCCACTCCGTTTTTCTTTAAAAGTGAGTTGTAAATTGCGATTTTTTCCTTATCGTAGTCTGTGCCTAAAATTGGGAACATACCTGCCGCATCACCGATACCAAGCACCTTTTGTCCTGTAAGCATCCAATGTACATAGCCTGCAAGAGTAGTTAAGAATGTAACACGGGACACGTGCTCCTCCTTATTCAAAACTGCCTGATAAAAGTGAGATGCGCTCCAGCGCTGCGGCATATTGAAATTAAGCGCAGAGGTTAATTCGTCAGCTGCCTGCGCGGTGTTTGTGTTACGCCAGGTTCTGAATGGCACTAACAAATTATCGTCCTTGTCAAATGCAAGATAACCGTGCATCATAGCGGAAATACCGATACCGTCAAGGCTTTCTATTTTTTCACCGTAATTCTGGCAAAGGGAAGCAAAGGAGCTTTGAAGCCCTGTCCAAACATCCTCTAATGAATAGGTCCACAAGCCGTTTTCAAGCTTGTTTTCCCAATCGTGACCGCCCTGTGCAATTACGTTTGCATTTTCGTCAATCAAAACAGATTTAATTCTTGTTGAGCCAAGCTCAATGCCCAATATTTTTTTCATATTTACCTCCAAAAGTAAAAGCTATAATCATTTTAGCACACTTTGTTAAATTTTTCAATATATTTTAAAGGGCTGTACAGACATCTGTCCGTACAGCCCATATATTTTTAATTGAAATTCAAATTAATGAATTACTTTCTTGGGTTCTTAATAGCAGCCTGAGCAGCAGCGAGTCTTGCAATCGGAACTCTGAACGGTGAGCAAGAAACGTAGGAAAGACCGATCTTATGGCAGAACTCAACAGATGTTGGGTCACCACCGTGCTCGCCACAGATACCGAGGTGCATGTTAGGTCTTACTTCCTTACCCATGTCAACTGCCATGGACATAAGCTTACCAACACCGTTTTGGTCGATTCTTGCGAATGGATCGTTTTCGTAAATCTTGCTTTCATAGTAAGCAGTTAAGAACTTACCTGCGTCATCACGGCTGAAGCCGAATGTCATCTGTGTAAGGTCGTTTGTACCGAAGCAGAAGAACTCAGCTTCCTTAGCGATTTCGTCAGCAGTGATACAAGCTCTTGGAATTTCAACCATTGTACCAACCTCATACTTAAGGTCAGAGCCTGCATTTGCGATTTCCTCGTCAGCGCAAGCAACAACAATCTTCTTAACAAAGTTAAATTCCTTAACCTCGCCTACCAATGGAATCATGATTTCAGGAACAATGTTCCAGTCCGGATGAGCCTTCTTAACGTTGATAGCAGCGCGAATAACAGCTCTTGTCTGCATCTTAGCGATTTCAGGATATGTTACTGTCAAACGGCATCCACGGTGACCCATCATTGGGTTGAACTCATGGAGAGAAGCGATGATATTCTTAATATCAGCAACTGTCTTGCCCTGTGTCTGCGCAAGAAGCTCGATATCCTTTTCTTCAGTAGGAACAAACTCGTGAAGAGGTGGATCCAAGAAACGAATTGTAACAGGATTGCCCTCGAGAGCCTCGTAAAGCTTTTCAAAGTCGCCCTGCTGCATTGGAAGAAGCTTAGCAAGAGCAGTTTCTCTTTCTTCAACTGTGTCAGAGCAGATCATTTCACGAATAGCGGAAATTCTGTCCGGCTCGAAGAACATATGCTCTGTACGGCAAAGACCGATACCCTCAGCACCGAATCTTCTTGCTGTCTGAGCATCAGCAGGTGTATCAGCATTTGTTCTTACCTGAAGCTGTCTGTACTCGTCAGCCCAGCTCATAATGATACCGAACTCACCTTCAACAGAAGCAGGAACAGTAGGAATAGCCTCACCGTAAATGTTACCTGTTGAACCGTCAAGAGAGATGTAGTCACCCTCAACATATGTCTTGCCTGCAAGTGTGAACCTCTTGTTTTCCTCGTCCATCTTGATTTCGCCACAGCCGGATACACAGCAAGTACCCATACCACGAGCAACAACCGCTGCGTGAGATGTCATACCGCCACGAACTGTCAAGATACCCTGTGAGTAGTGCATACCCTCGATATCCTCAGGAGATGTTTCAAGACGTACAAGAACAACCTTTTCACCTGCCTTGCCCCATTCAACAGCGTCCTCAGCAGTAAATACAACCTTACCGCAAGCAGCACCGGGGGATGCAGGAAGAGCAGAAGCAACTGGCTTAGCAGCCTTTAATGCCTTAGCGTCAAACTGTGGGTGGAGAAGCGCGTCGAGCTGCTTAGGATCGATCATAAGGAGAGCCTGCTCCTTAGAAATCATACCCTCGTTAACGAGGTCAACAGCTATCTTAAGAGCAGCCTTTGCTGTTCTCTTACCGTTTCTTGTTTGGAGCATGAAGAGCTTACCGTGTTCAACAGTGAACTCCATGTCCTGCATGTCTCTGTAGTGGTCCTCAAGAATCTGGCAAACCTCTACGAACTGCTTGTATGCCTCAGGGAACATTTCTTCCATCTGTGCAATTGGGTATGGTGTACGAACACCGGCAACAACGTCCTCACCCTGTGCGTTTGGAAGGAACTCACCCATAAGCTTCTTTTCACCTGTTGCAGGGTCACGTGTAAATGCAACACCTGTACCGCAATCGTCACCCATGTTACCGAATGCCATTGCCTGTACGTTTACAGCAGTACCCCAAGAATATGGGATTTCGTTCTGCATTCTGTAGTAGTTAGCACGTGGGTTGTCCCAAGAACGGAATACTGCCTTAACAGCACCCATCAACTGCTCCTTAGGATCGTCTGGGAAGTCCTTACCAATCTTAGCCTTGTATTCAGCCTTGAACTGATTAGCAAGCTCCTTCAAGTCTTCAGCCTTAAGCTCTACGTCCTGAGTAACATTCTTTGCTTCCTTCATCTTGTCGATGAGCTCTTCAAAGTACTTCTTACCAACCTCCATAACAACGTCGGAGTACATCTGAATAAATCTTCTGTAGCAGTCCCAAGCCCAACGAGCGTTGCCTGACTTTTCAGCCATTACGTTAACAACCTCTTCGTTAAGACCGAGGTTAAGGATTGTATCCATCATACCCGGCATAGAAGCTCTTGCACCGGAACGAACGGAAACGAGAAGTGGATTCTCCTTGTCACCGAACTTCTTGCCTGTGATAGCTTCCATCTTGTCGATGTATTCCATGATTTGCGCCTGGATTTCGTCGTTGATCTGTCTGCCGTCTTCATAGTACTGTGTACAAGCCTCTGTTGAGATTGTAAAGCCCTGAGGAACAGGAAGACCGATTTTGGTCATTTCAGCAAGGTTAGCACCCTTACCGCCGAGAATTTCTCTCATTGTTGCGTCGCCCTCTTTGAAGAGGTAAACATACTTCTTTGTACTCATTCTCTAAGTACCTCCATATAAAATATTAAACTAAGCTATTGTGTTTGCGAACAAAAGACTACCTTTTATGTAATCCTTCTGTAGACGCACACGATAATTATAACACAAAATTTTATTTATGGGAATATTTTTTTAAAATTTTTCATATATTTTAGCAAATTTCTATAAAAATATAAAAAATTGCCATTAATCCATAGCTATATTGTAAAAAATACACAAAAATAGGCAAGAAAACAGGCTAAATTCCTCTGCTCACACCACATTTTCAGCATAAAGTAAACAGCTCGACGGTGTTACACCGTCGAGCTGCTTGATGTTTTAGTCATTATTTACGTCGTTTGTGCTTTCGGTTTTTCGGCTTCGAGTAGCTTTTTTCAAAGGTGGAGAAGCGACGCGGCTTGCCCGAACGGTGCTTGTCGCCGCTCCTTGATTTTGAACGGTTGATATATACCCTTGCCTCGCCCCCTCTTTCTTCCTTATTATCTTTAATAAGATAAAAACTAATTTGTCTTGAAGAAATGTCGACGTCCTCAACCCTGATTTTTACCCTTTGACCTAAGCGATAAACGGTTTTTCCGCGTGAAAGGGTGTAATTGTCCTTGTCATAGTAAAAGCCGCCGCCAAGGGAGTCAACGGGCACAAGACCCTCGCAAAGATTTTCTGTTTTTGCAAAAAAGCCAAATGAGGTAACGGAGCAAATAACCGCCTCGTATTCCTCGCCAATTCTGTCGCGCATATAAACGGACTTGTAAAGGTCGTCTATATCTCTTTCTGCGTGTACTGCCTTAATTTCATTGTCACTTGACATAAGAGCAGAGTTAGCGGCAAAGCTTTCGTATTCGGTAACGGAGCTTTCGTTAATCTCCCCGTTAAGCATAGCCTTTATAATTCTGTGCACGCTTAAATCGGGGTAACGTCTTATGGGAGAGGTAAAGTGACAGTAATATTCTGTTGAAAGACCGAAATGCGCCTTTTGAATGGGAGAATACCTCGCCTTCATAAGTGAACGGAGTAAAATCGATGAAACAATAGGGTAGCTTTCTGTGTCTTTTACGCCCTCAAGCACCCTTGCAAGCTGTGATGAGGTAATTTTGTTCTTTGTTCTTAAAGGGGAAACATCAATGCCCATATTTTTTGCAAAAAGCGCAAAGGCAGAAATTTTTTCCGTATCGGGCTCGTCGTGTACACGGTAAACGCAGGGCATACCCGCATTATATAGATAGGTAGCTACAGCCTCATTTGCGCAAAGCATAAATTGCTCAATAAGTCTTTCCGTTTCTCCGCGCTCTCTTTTCACTATCTCTATGGGGTGACCGTCCTTATCAAGAATAATCTTGGTTTCCTCGCTGTCAAGCTCCATAGCTCCCTTTTGCTCACTTTTAAGCTTAAGGATTTTGTAAAGCTCGTACATTTTATAAAAATCGTCGAGGACGTGTGCGTATTTTTTACAAAATTCGCTATTCTCGCCCTTTGCAAGAATATCGTTAAGCTCCGCATATATACCCTTGATTTTTGAATTGATAATAGAATTTACTATTTCACAAGAAAGAATATTTCCTCTTTTGTCAAGGTCAATAATTGCAGAAAGGGTAAGACGGTCCTCTCCCTCATTCAAGGAGCATATTCCGTTGGACAGCTCCTTTGGCAGCATAGGCACAACCTTGTCCGTAAAGTAAACGCTTGTTCCTCGCCTAAAGGCTTCCTTATCTAATTTGGAATTTTTTCTTACATAATGGGAAACATCGGCAATATGAACGCACAGAGTATAGCCATCATCATTTACCTTAAGGGAAATTGCATCGTCCAAGTCCTTTGCCTCGTGGCTGTCTATTGTAAAAACAGTATCGTTTCTGAAATCACGCCTACCTGTGGCGCTGATTTTCTCCTCTGACACATCCTGCGCCTCTGAAAGAACATCGCTTGGAAAGGCGGTCACAATTCCGTTTGAATGTAAAATTGCTCTGTAATTTGCCTCTTGGCTGTCAGCCCTGCCCAAAACCTCAGTTACCTGACACTTAATTGGCTCTTGCTCGCTTTTCGGGTAGCTTATTACCTTACAAACAACCTTGTCGCCGTGAGCGCCCGACCCTAAATTTTTCGGAGAAATTAAAACAGAATGCTTTATTCTTTCGTTATCTGGGGTTAAGTGTCCTGCCAAGCCCTTGCCGCTTGGATAAACCGCTAATGTGCCTATGATTTCCGAAAAGCCTCGGTCTAAAACGGCAATAATTTCCGCCTCGTTGCCCTTACCGTAAAATCTTGAGCCTCGGTCTATTTTCTTGCAAATTACCGTGTCGGAATTAAGGGCGCAAAATGTAAGCGATGGGGGAATAAAAAACTCCTCCTTGTCAGTGGTAACAAATCCAAAACCGCCCTTTGAGGATGCGGAAAACACGCCCTTGAATTGTCCAAGCGCTTCTGCCAATACTATTTTATTTCTTTTTGTAAAGGCAATGGAAAAGTCCTCGCCCTCCATTTCCTGTACAGTGCGCCAAAATTCACCCTCATCAACGCTTTGATTGCTGCTTAAAAGAGCATAAATTTCATTTGGGGTCAAGGGTATATAATCGTTTTGACTTAATAAATCTAAAATTTGTTCTTTAATATTCATTATTTATCACTCCCTTCGGGACTATTTATATTGTAACACAAAAATGTAAAAAAGAAAACCGCCTTGGCGCAATTTGTCCAAAGCGGCATATTTCTTTTAGGTTATTTGCAAAAATTACTCGTTTGCAGTATTGTCGTCAGCGCCACCCTCGGTTTCGCTATCAGAGTTATCTGCACTGTTCTCGTCATCAACATTTGTGCTGTCATTCTTGCTTTCACCGGTGGTTGCATCACCCTGCTCAGTGTCAGAGCTTGCATCGTCCTTGTCCTCAGTGTCAGCAGTAGCACCTGAAGAAGCAGTTGTGCTGCTGTTATTTGTGCTTGTGCTTGTGCTTGTGTTGTCGGATGAAGAGCCGAAAATGCTTTCCCAGTAATCGCCCTCGTCAATGTAATCCTGCGTAACGAAAGCAACAAGAGCAAGAACAACGAAAACAATAGCAACTATTGTTGTGAGAAGTGAAAGCTTCTTATCACGGGATTTGCCCTTATTTCTGCCAAAATATGTTTCGGAGCTGCCACCTGTGATAGCGCCTGAAACACCTTTAGATTTGCCGGATTGTAAAAGCACCGCTACAACCAAGAAGATTGCAGAGATGAATAGCAAAATCGCTAAAACTATATTTAACCAAGTCATGATTATCCTCCGTTTTTAATATTCTGAAAACCATAAGCGAAAAGCATTATAACACAAATATTTGTAAAAATCAATAGCAAATTTAACTTTTTTTAAAATGTTTGGGAAAAACAGGTGAAAACCCGTTCAGCCTTGCTTGTGACCGTGATGACAGTCACAGCTCTGACAGCTGTCAAAAGGGGCAGCGGCGCAGTCCCCACAGGTTCCGTGAATTATTGTTCTGCCTGAGCTTACAACAAATCCGTGCTCCTCGAGAATGTGATTTTGCATTGTATGCAAAAATTCACAGCTTAGATGTATGAGCTTGCCGCACTTTATACATTTTAGGTGAAAGTGCTCGTTGCACTCGTTACCGTCTATGTACTGATAGCAGGAGCCGTTTCCGTTACCCATTATCAGTTTTTTCACAATGCCCTCTTTCTCAAATTTTTCAAGAGCGCGATAAACAGTTGCAAGACTTAATTTGCAGCCCTGCTCACGCAGATGAAAAATTATATCGGAGGCGGTGACGTGTGCGCTGTTTTCCTTTAAGAAGGCAAGAATAGTGTCGCGCTGCTTAGTAGAATATTCTCCGCGCATTATTCGTAAATCGGATACTTCTCGCAGATTTTTGTAATTTCTGCGCGAATGTAGTCAGCCTTTTCCTCAAACTCTGTTGCGCAAAGCTTAATGAGCTTGCCAAGCTTAACCATATCCTCTTCCTTAAGACCTCTTGATGTAACTGCGGGAGTGCCGATTCTTACACCGCTTGTGACAAATGGCTTTTCGGGGTCGTTTGGAATTGCGTTTTTATTAACTGTAATATAGCACTCGTCAAGACGCTTTTCAAGCTCCTTACCTGTAATGGAGAAGGGACGAAGGTCAAGAAGCATAAGGTGATTGTCAGTTCCGCCCGAAACCAAGTTAAAGCCCTCTTCAAGAAGAGTGTCCGCCAATGCCTTTGCGTTTTTAACAATTTGCTCCTGATATGTCTTGAACTCGGGCTTTAATGCCTCGCCAAAGCAAACAGCCTTAGAAGCTATTGTGTGCATAAGAGGACCGCCCTGTGTGCCGGGGAAAATTGCCTTGTCAATTGCCTTTGCAAGCTCCTCGCGGCAGAGAATAAGACCGCCGCGCGGACCTCTTAAGGTCTTGTGGGTTGTAGTGGTAACCACATCGGCATAAGGAACGGGATTTGGATGTAAGCCTGCGGCAACAAGGCCTGCAATGTGCGCCATATCTACCATAAAGTAAGCGCCAACTTCTTTGGCGATTTTTGAAATTCTTTCAAAATCAATTACTCTTGGGTAAGCAGAAGCTCCTGCAACAATAAGCTTAGGATTGTTTGCCTTTGCCAATTTTTCAAGCTCGTCGTAATCAATAAATCCGTCGTCGTTTACACCGTAGGAAACGAAATTAAAGTAGCTGCCAGACATGTTTACAGGGCTTCCGTGTGTCAAGTGACCGCCGTGAGCCAAGCTCATACCGAGAACTGTGTCGCCGGGCTTCAAAAGCGCGAAATAAACAGCTGTGTTTGCCTGCGCGCCGCTGTGTGGCTGTACATTTGCGTGGTCAGCACCGAAAAGCTTGCAGGCTCTTTCAATTGCAATGCTTTCCACAACGTCAACACACTCGCATCCGCCGTAATATCTCTTTGCAGGGTAGCCCTCTGCATATTTATTTGTAAGAGGTGTGCCCATTGCAAGCATAACTGCCTCTGAAACCAAGTTTTCGGAAGCGATAAGCTCAAGTCCTCTTTTTTGTCTTTTAAGCTCCATATCAACAGCGCTTGCAACCTCGCTGTCGTACTGTCCGAGCTTTTCAATAATTTCTGATACCATATTCAGTCTCCTTCAAGTTCTTTTACAAATATTATAACTGACAGGGACATTAAAATCAATAGCAAATTTGACTGTGAACGAAAAAATTCCGAAAAAGAGTCGAAAAAGATGCTATGCGGACACGAAAAATCAAAAAACAGTGGGTGGAGTGTGAGAATTTAAGTAAAAAACTTAAAAAAATAGCAAGAATTTTATTGACAAAGAAAAATTGGTGTTGTATAATATAGTTACAATTATAATTATAATGTCATACGACTAAAGAAAGGCGGAGATAAATGATGACTAATGTTTTTGCTGCAATCGACATTTTCAATCTTAATCTGGGCGTTTGCATTGCAGTTTTAGGAATTGCTGCTTTGTTGGTGGTTCTGTTCTTGCTGGTGCGCTGTCACGTTACTTATATCGACAGTGAGGCCGGTAATGTTATTCACAAGGAAAAGCACACTTGGTTTGACAAGGTGGATATACACGTAGCTCACAAGGTAGGAAAAAGGCTGATTGGTTGGAGTAAGGTTCCAAACGGCAGAAAGCCGCTTACAAAGCACAAAATTGTTCTTTTCAAGTCAGTTAAGCTTTACTCAATATGGGAGGACGTTCCCGCTCCTGCTCCTGTAGCTCCCGTTCCTGTTGCGCCAACACCTTATATTCCTCTTCCTGTTGATTTCAGCGAAGGAATTTTTGTAAAGTTCAATTATGTTAACCCACAAACCGATGATATTATTGATAGCGAATCCTTCAGATTAAATGCTATCGTTCCAAATAAAGAGGTTGAGGGCTGGGGCTTTGCATCTGACGGAGAGGTTGTTATTAAAAACGGTAAGGAAAATTACATTTTTGCAATAAACCTTTACCCTGTTACCGCTCTTGAGGATAGCGAATTTGAGTCATCTGCCGATCCGTTCTACGGTCAGAGCATAGTTGATGTTACATATACTCTTTCCGAAACAGATGAGGTTATATATAAGGAATCTCACTATTTAAGATTAAAGCTTCCCAATATGTTCAACGAAAACTCCAAGTTCGTTGGCTGGAGCGTTGTTCCCGATGGCGAGCCTGTAATTGAAAGAGGAGATATTGATTCTGTATTTAATATTGCTCTTTATTCAATAACCGAGGTAGCTAAGGAAGAAGAGCCAATTATTGAGCCGGTAGTTGAAGAACCTATTGAAGAACCAATTGAGGAACCGGTTGAAGAGCCAATTGAGGAGCCCGTTGAGGAACCGGTTGAAGAACCCGCTCCGCTTTACGAAGAAATAATCGAGGAGCCAATTCCACAGCCTGTTGAAGAGCCTGTGGTTGAGGAGGTTGTAGAGGAGCCCGTTCAAGAGGTTGTAGAAGAACCTGTTCAAGAGGTTGTAGAAGAGCCTGTTTACGAGGAACCAACACCAATTCTTGTTCCTACTTATTATGATAATGAAGGCAATAAAATTGATATTAAGTACAGCCGTAGCTTTACAGCTAACCTTATTCAAAGTGAGGAAACAGTAAAGGATTACTACAGCGAGCTTAAAAATCACATTCTTTCCTATAAGGGTGTTAAGTCAAGAATAAGCTGGAAGTTCGATAGCTATAACAGAGGCAGAGACCAGTTATTCAAGATGAAGCTTCGCGGAAAGACAATTTGTCTGTACTGCGCACTTGACCCGAATGAATTTGACCAATCCAAATATCACCACGAGGCAATTAATGCTAAGATATTTGAGGATGTTCCAATGCTTGTTAAGATTAAGAGCGGTCTTGGTCTTAGAAAGGCGAAGGAGCTTGTTGACTTCGTAATGGCAAAATTTGAAATCGAAAAGGATGAAAAGGCTAAGACAGTTGACTATGTTGCTAAGCATCCATACGAGGAAAATGAAGCATTGCTTGCGCGTAAGCTTATAAAGGCGCTTGTGGCTGACAGTGATGTAGTTGTTATGTCAACAAAGCCAAAGGCTGAGGAAACAGTTGAAGAGCCAATCGCGGAAGAACCAATTGTAGAGCCTGTTGTTGAAGAAACAGTTGAAGAACCCGTTGTAGAAGAAGCAATTGAGGAACCTGTTGTAGAAGAAGCAATTGAGGA
>JAFTZI010000177.1 GCA_017461055.1 Clostridia bacterium
CATAAACCAACCGCAGAATATCTCTACTACCATTTCCTCATAGATGTAAAACGGTAAGGCTATTCGCTGTTGACCGCTTTTTGCTATATTCAAAATATCGCATAAATCACGAGCATCAGCTCCCCAAGATTCCGGTCTTTGTTCATCACAAAACACCTTGATAAACGGGAAATTATCAATGGTTGCAGAGTGCCTACACATCTTTAACCAAGAGTTAAATAAGTCATTCTTTTGGTTGGTTTCATCCTTAGTCTTTTTGACCTCTCTTAACTCTAAATTGTTTCCCCTTTCCTTGCCTATTTCAGACATAACAAGAACACCAAATTCAAAGCTGCCTATCTTTGGATTATTTTCAATAAGCTTCTTACCGAGTCTTAAAGCATCATAGTCAATGATATGAGCGTGTCTGCTTTCATCCCTGGTTGCCTCAGGGAAGAAATCATAAATCCATGCCGGGAAGTTTCCTTCATCAATTAAGATGTTATCGGTTCTTATGGAATAGTTAGCAACAATTAAGCTACTCTCTATGATATACACGAAATATAACTGTGCATAAGTGCTTAAAACATCAAACAAATACAGGCATTTTAAGCCATCATCATAGCATAAACCATATCTTTCTATATCGTAGCCATAAAGTCTTAATTGTGGGTTTCCATTCCTTTCAAATCGCTGTCTTTTCTTCTCCGCCCAAAGTTTTACTGTGGCAAGATTATACACTTGTCCGTAGTCTATTGCTCGCCTTAAATCATCCTCAAAACATATCCACGGAAAGTTAGGAAATTTCATATCACATTTTTGCAAAAGGTCTAATGCTTTTTGTCTGAACATTACCTCTTGACTCAGCGACATATCGGTAATTAAAGTTGTCTTTTTCTTACCCATAGAGCCACAAGCCATATTGACTATTGAAAGCTCATTGATAAAGCCACAGTTCCTTGCCTCCATATGCCTTAAATGTGATTTTGCCCTTCCTTTTCTTCTCTCGTACAGCCATCTGATAACAAAAATTAAGATTATCCAAAGCGGCACATGAAGAAATATTGCTTGCAAATCAATGAATAGCTTGCCGAATTGAGTGTATAGAGTTGTAACCTCATATGTAACAACGAAATAAAAATAGTAAGCCAAAAATTCTACAATAACCGTAATCAAATTGAAGTTCAAAAGCCAGACAATTACTGTTAGCGTAACTAAATTTTGATTACTTCGATAAAACCTTATGTATTGGCTCAGAAAATTGCGTACAGGGATTACTGTTATTCTTGTTAAGCCCTTGTATAGCTTTAATGGAATGGTATCCCTATTATGATTTGTATTGCTCCTGCTATATATTGCCTTAATTATGAGCCATAGTATTAAGCCAACGGGAATTATGATAACAAGAGATTTTGAAAAATTACCTAAGCTTGTCCCAACGCCTTCCATATACAAGCCAAAATTCTCTTTTGTAGCAAACAAACTGAAAAAGGCTTTGAATTTGAAAGTAAAATTGCTCCAATCTTGTGGTAAAATGTTTTGCCATTCTAAAACATTAGAATAGTTTAACACAGTAGGAGTCGCCTCAAAATCGAGCATAAAAACCTCTTTTACAAAGAATTTGAGGCTATTCCACAAGTCAACGAATGCTTCTCCAACCCTAAAATATGAGTCCTTATATACGAAGAACGCAAGCAAGCCAAAGGAGATAAGCAGAATGCAAGTCAAGATTATATTTAAAACACGATATAAGCGTTGCATCTGCTAACACCCCCTTAATACAACCCTTAATTGCAGGTCGTATAAGCCTTCGGGAAGAACAATGAATTGATATTCAGCTTCGCCATCTAAGAATGTCAAAACACCATCCTTATACTCTTGAAAAATGAGCTTTTTGCCTATTCCTTGATGATAGAAATTAGCATCAAGCTCTTCTGTTATTTCTAAAAAATATTCTTTGTTATTTACTTCATAAAATGTACCTCTGAACGCTTCCTCATTACTGTCATTAGAAAACAATCGGCTACCTGTGTGTACCAGATAGCCGATAGCCCATATTAACAGCACTAAGAATACTACAGCAAGTACCCTTTTTACTGTTTTCATATGTTTTCCTCCGTTATTTTAGTGAGAATAAATTCTTATCAACGAAGTCAAAAACATCCTTTGAAGACTCATTGTAAACAGCCTTCTTTTCCTCAGATGTCAAGACTCGTTTCAATTTCTTTTGTCTTTCAAAAATTCTTGTATGATATTCAAAATTTATCCAATCGTCGGGATCTGGTATTCCCCTTTGATTTCTTTCATCAAGAATCTTTGCTCTACGCTGATGCTGAGCTTGGCTTTCTTTCAGCTCTTTCCTTCTTTTGAGCCAA
>JAFTZI010000178.1 GCA_017461055.1 Clostridia bacterium
ACCCGCAGGACCCATTTATGGGTAGTAAGTAACAAATGCAGGGCTGGCAGGCCAATTCTAGACGCACTTGTGCGTAGCCAGTAGTGTTTAGGGCTATGCCCGAAAATGAAATACCACCCGCTAGGCGGGTGGATATTTATTCAGGATTTAGGTCGTTTGTAGCAGGACCATCAAGGACGTGCCCCTTTTCGTCAAATCTTGAGCCGTGGCAAGGACAATCCCAGCTCCGTTCATTCTTGTTCCAAACAAGCGCACACCCTAAATGTGGGCATCTTTTTGTCTTAAAGCTTAGCAAATTTCCAATCGCCTCGGCAGAATTTACCACGAGCTGAGGCTTAATCATAGACCTGGAGGGGGAAAATAATCGCTCATATTGGTTATTTCTACCCAAAATCAAATCACAAAGCAGCTTTGCTGCCACCATTGATGAGGTAATACCCCACTTGTTAAAGCCTGTTGCCACATATAAATTATCAGAAAACAGAGAATATTTGCCTATATAAGGTACTCCGTCAAGAGTCATGCAGTCCTGTGTCGCCCACCTATATTTAATTTTGGCATTGGGGAAGTGCCTTTGGGCAATTTTTTCCACCCCTGCCCAGCCCTCACTGAATTTTCCTGTCCTATGTCCCTCGCCACCAAGCAGGGTAAGACCATTATAACCCCTCAAGGAAAGACCAAAGCTTGTATCATTTATATACATATTCTTAATCTCGTCAGCACCCTCAAGCGCCAAAACGTAAGAACGGTGCTGATAAAGCTTTAGGAAATATAATCCGTGCTTATTGTTAAATGGAAAATGGGTTGCCACGATAATTCTTTTTGCCTTTACCGTGTGTCCATTTGACTTAGCTGTTGACTTAATTAGCTCCTCAACACGGGAGTATTCATAGATATTTAGGTCCTTTGAAATACATGAAATAAATTTCAGAGGATTAAAACAGGCCTGCTTTGGAAATTTTATAGCACCCTTTACATCAAATGGAATGCTTAAATGGTCTGTAAATTCAGCATCAATGCCTAATTCTTTTAGTATTTTGAACTCTTTTTTTAACTTTTCTTCATTATTTAGTGTGAAAACATAGGAATCACACTCACAAAAATCGCAATCTATATCCTTACAAAGGCTTTTATATTCATTTAGTGCGTTAATATTTGCATCATAATATAATCTTGCAAAGTCCTTCCCACGAGAATTTGCAATCTTGCCATAAATCAGCCCATGCTGCGCAGTGATTTTTGCAGTAGTGTTTTCTGTGGTTTTGCCACAGATTTTATCACTTTCCAAAAGCGCATAGTCAACTCCGGCTTTTTGTAGCATGTGTGCACATAATATACCGCAAAGTCCGCCGCCTATTATTAAAACATCTGTTTCTAAATCCTTATCTAATACAGGAAATTTGGGTAAAACAGAGCTCATCTTCCAAATTGAATTCATATAACACCTCGGTTAAGCTTTTGCTTAGTTGTGCCCAAATAGAGAAAATTTATTAAAAAAATCGTCAAAAATCCTCGGATTTTATATTAACAAATGAACAGTTGTGCATGTGATAAAATAAAAAAGCCCATTTTTAAGGGCTTTTTTTCATTTTTATAGCAAAATGCAGATTAATCCGTTGGAGCCTTCATTAATAACTCTTGTTAAGGTATCACTCAGCTTAGCCTTAGACTCATCGGAAATATGCTCAAGCTTTTTGTTCAGTCCATCATTAACAAGCTCATATAGTGATTTGCCAAACATATTTGATTCCCACAGTCTCTTTGGGTCGTCCTCGTACTCGTCAAGCATATTTCTTACAATCTCCTCGGATTGCTCAGCACTACCAACAATTGGATTAATTTCGGTTGAAATAGATGTTTTTATCATATGTATCGACGGGGCAGATGCCTTTAGCTTAATTCCGTATGCTCCCCCTTGCTTTGATATTTCCGGTTCCGCCAAGGTCATATCGTCCACCTCTGGCAGAACAATGCCGTAACCGGTAGAATTAACATCCTCAAGCGCTGTTGCAATTTTATCGTACTCCTTCTTGATAGTAGCAAGCCTTTTGATGTTCAAAAACAGCTCCTCGTCGTTATCAATCCTTATACCGCATAGCTCACTCATAATTTGATAATATAGCTCAGGCAATAAAGAAACATTTATGTCAATTATGCCTGTTCCCAAATTTGAATTTATTGCGGGAAGACTGCTGACATATTCGTTTTCGGCTATTTTTCTGCAAACCTCATTTGCATC
>JAFTZI010000179.1 GCA_017461055.1 Clostridia bacterium
AACTCATTTTTTCGTTGATAGGGGCGACCGCACATTTTATCTCATTTGTCAAGTCTTTTTTGATATTTTTTGATTTTTTTAATAAAAAAAGACCTACCTCTTTCGAAGTAGGTCGATTTTCTTAACTTAATGGTATTGGGATTTTCCGTTCCTTTTTGATTGATTTTTGTAGTGCAAGGATTAACTCCGTACAATCTCCTTAATTTCCAGCTTGTCCCACATTTCTTTAAAGGTAAATGTGCCCTTACCCTTTATGTTAAATAGCTTTACGCTTTCGTTAATGTTGCCGTAAAAGGTACAGCCTTCATTTTTTGCAAGGGTAACTGTTATAATCTTGCCATCCTTAGTTATAGCTTTCTCGCAAACAACGGAGCAATTTTTGTAATGCCCATACCCTTTTACCGAAAAAGACATTTCCTTAAGCACACCGCAACTTAAAGCATCAATAAAATGCTCATACTTAAATTCACGCTCTCGGTTTTCAACCTGTTCAACCGCTTCAGAGCCAAGCTTACCTACTTCCTCTGCGGTTGGCTTCTTATTTTCTTCCATAACAATTCGCCTTTCGATTATAGCTCCTTCACCGTAACATTTGTCACAGCTATGCTACCCTTTTCACTAAATACGCCGAGGAATGTTCCTGTAAAGCTTCTACCGTTTGTTTCAGTGGAAAGTAATGAGGTTGCACCCCTTCCCAGCTCTACAAATTCTCCGTCATTTTCGTAAAGGAAGGTGTACCATTCGTCGTTTGCTACAAGCTTTAGCTTAATTGAGCCATTATAATCAATAGAGTGTTCAGCAACTATAACGTCAATATCTGCCACACGCTTGCGTAGGCACACTGCGTAATCGCTTTCATTCTTGGTTACAAATATATCATAGTGATAGTCGCTATTGTAAAAAGCGCTTAAGCCAGAGCATTGTCCAAGCTGTATATCGCCCTCTAACCAAGCCATAGCCTCTACATCAAATTCCTCTTGGCGCACAGCTATCATTGTAGGATGTCCAAGCTCGGTGGAAAGGTCATCGCGTCCGCCCCTTAAAATAAGGCGTCCCCTTTCCAAAATGTAGTTTTCTCTTCTCGGGTTACGAACAAAGCTCCATTTTAAATTCAGCTTGTCACCATCAAAGCTGTCGCAAAAATCACGACTTACAGGCTGTGGCACAGGTCCAGGCAGAGGCCCTTCCATTTCAAAATCAATTTTTCCGTTGTTGCCTACAACAGGCCAGCCGTCCTCGTTCCAAATAACAGGGGCTAAAAAGCTTTCTCTGCCAAGATGATGAAGCTGCATACCTTTAATAGGTCTGATTGCAAGGCATACAAGCCACCAATTTCCGTTTTGGTCCTCAATAATATCAGCGTGTCCCGTTGCTTGAATGGGTCCGGGTGTATCACGGTGTGAAAGTATAGGATTGTGGGGACATTTTTCATAAGGGCCATAAATATTCCTTGCGCGCTGCATAGTTTCCATATGACCGTATTCCGTGCCACCCTCTGCAAGCATCAAATAGTAATAACCGTTTTGCTTGTATATATGAGGCGCTTCGGGATATCTTCCGCCACATCCGTATGAAATAAGCGTGGTTTTTGTGTGCTTTTCACCCGTAAACGGGTCCAGCTGACAAAGGAAAATAGATACTCTTTCATTCTCGTCCAAGCCATTTGACACAAAATAGCAGGTACCGTCATCGTCCCAAAACAGCGAAGGGTCAATTCCCCCTTGGTCAACATAGGCAGGCTCACTCCACTTTCCGTAAATGTCCTTAGTATGTACGATAAAATTTCCGCCTGATGAAACATTGGTGGTAGTCATAAAAAATGTGCCATTATGATATCTGATAGTGGGCGCATAGATGCCATCGGACGCTTTAGCATCCTCTAAAGGAAGCTGTGAGTCCTCAGTTAGACAATAATTAATCAGCTCCCAGTTAATAAGATTTTTACTGTGATAAATAGGAACTCCAGGAAAAAACTCGAATGTAGATGTAACAAGATAAAAGTCATCACCCACACGACATATACTCGGGTCCGGATTAAAGCCGGGAATAATTGGATTTCTATATTTCATATACCATACCGCCTTTCTTGCTTTATTGTAGCACAAAGTAAACCGCATTTCAACAAGTAATACAAAAAACCGACCCTTTACAGAGCCGGTCTTTGTTCAACAAATTATTATATTAGTAGCTTAATACATTAGTGTATTTTAAAAATAACATTTAAATATTGTTGTGAAAAAAGTACAAGACGCAGGACTCGATGTCGAAAATATATACATCGTAGCTCTCATACTGTTCGTACTGGCTTTCTCCTATCGGCTCGCCCATTTTATCGTAAATATAGAAAAGGTCGCCCTCGTTAATTATTGTACGGTCAAGGTCGTAATTTTTCACAAGCTCTTGATCGTCCTTGTTCGAAGGGTTCTCCGAAATCAAATTAACCCAATTATCAAAATCATCAATATAACCGTTCAACACCTCTATATCAGCTTCTGTAACAGATTTAAAATACTCGTTTTCTTCTATGCTTGGCACTTCGCTAAAATAGTATTTTCCATAGTCTGTATAGTCTTGAAATCCACCGCTTGAATAAAACTCCTCTTTTTCATATTCGCCCAAGGTGCTAATAACTATCTTGCGACGCGGAGTGATATTAAAGCACGAGCAAAGCAAAATAGCTGTTAGTGATACTATTAGAAGCAGGGATATTATTTTAAAAGATTTTTTCATAAGTATTCTGTCCTCCAATGACCTTATTTGTTTTTTCTTATTGTACGTCCGTTCACCGTATATTATTATACACAGCAAATGCAGTTAAGAATTTCCATTAATTTCCCAAATATTCAAAATATCACATCAATATTTCGAGGTAAATTCTTCATAAAACGCAAGTTCCTCTTCATATGAAGTGTCCTTATCAATAAACTCTTGCAAGTCTTTTTTTATAGCATCGTACAAGTCTTGGTAGTTATTTGCGTCTGAAAATACAGTGTGAACTATGGTACCGTATACACCACAGGTAATTGCATAGTATTTTTTACA
This sequence comes from Clostridia bacterium, assembly GCA_017461055.1. Classification (GTDB taxonomy): domain Bacteria; phylum Bacillota; class Clostridia; order Oscillospirales; family CAG-272; genus RGIG2000. Next base: position 3,043 of record JAFTZI010000179.1, read on the forward strand.
CCTTTCAAGTGTTATTCTGCAAGCGTTTTTATATTCTTCATCAAAGAGTATTTCACCGTTTTCAGTACCCTTTGTTCCTTTTTTGTATAAGTTTTTCCACATTTCTTTTCACCCACAACCTTTTGTTAGTTTCATTATAGCACACAATAAAACACTTTTCAAGGAATTTCCATAACTCAAGCTTTTTTATTTTTGAAATAGCCAAATTTCCATAAGTTTTCTATGTTTTCGTGGAAAAAGAACAATTCAAGCAACAAAAAAGGAACAAAGTAATCTGTCCCTTTATGTATAATTACCAAATGTGATATGGGCTTTTAGAGCTTTTCTTGTGGCTGATGATGTTCCAAACACAATATTAAATAATACAAGCTGTTGATGAATTCTTCCAAAATAATATTGAACTTGTAAATAACTTTCTAATGGCTTTAGCTGAACAACAAATAAAAACTGCTTTTGAACAATCTGAAAAAGAAGTGTTAGATTTACATACAAGAATTTTAGAAGGTATCAGAGAAGTTAAAAAGAACGGGGTTAAGGTGGGTATAGCCAAGGGTGTTGACTTACACATTCCAAAGATTTTAACGGAACACCAACTGACCTTGATGTTATTAAACTTTGTGGTTGTTCAAGACAGAGTTATTATAAATATAAAGGTGAAATTTAAAAACGATAAATAAACATTTGTTTTCCAGAAAATCTTGAAAATGTTCCATTTTTATGATATAATTATAATATAAGAAAAAGGAAATTTTTCGTTGTATATTTCAATCAAATTGTGCTAAAAATTATATTTGACACATCTTTTGTTTTTTGTAAACAATAATCGTTTCGGATTAAAATTCATCAAATCTATTGACAAAATGAATTTTATTGTTTATAATGACAATGGAAGGTGTGTTACACTTTCAACTTCGCAGTTGAGACGAGTGACGGTTTAGACTCGTCGGTAAAATAAAAAATGACCGAGTGATGAAGATGTGTGACGGTTCTGACACATCGGTAAAATAAAAATTGACCGAGCGAAGTAAATAACGGGGTTAGCTCCTATGAGTTAACCCCTTATTTCTTATAACGAGGTCGAATTATGGATTATTATGTAGAGATTTTAAGATTATCTCGAAAATTTTACAAAGACTATCCCAAGTCAAAATACCCAGAAATATTAACAAAAGATGCGAGGGCATATGCATGTTTGTTGATTGATACAAAAGAGTATACTATTTGTATACCATATAGAACAAACATTCCACACCGAAACGCTTTTCATTTTAAAAACTCCCAAAGATCCAAAAACAACGATTCGGGATTGGATTATTCGAAGATAGTTATCACCAAAAATAATGAATATGTTGAAAATGTTCCAGCTGTGATCGATAAAGACGAATATAACGAAACAATGATTCACATAGAAAGAATAGTAAACGATGCATTAGAATATATTTCTACATATTGTAATCACATCAAAGGGAATAAAAAACTGCATCATAGAGAATTTATTCGAAAATACGGATGCTCTACATTATCATATTTCCACGATGAACTTAATTTAAACTAATTTTTCACTATAAAAGCTAAAGACCAGCATCAATTAATGTGCTGGTCTTTTTGCCATCTGTATTATTACTTTTTCTTGTAATAAATATCCATAAAAAGATTTATCAATGTGTTTGTTCTGTCTTTCAACTCGTAATAGGTTTTTTCTCTCTTCGCCCCGTTATCAAACATCGGCAAAAATGTTAAGTTCGATGGGGATGAAATTCCAACAACGCCTCGTTCTCTAGTTGACAAACCATCTAGTCTTGATTGTGGGATAATATGTTCAATGTCCATATTGTTGTGTGGTTCGCTGCATCTTTTCTTTATTATGTAGCTCTGCATTTGCAAAATATTAGAAATCCCATTAATTTTTCCATAATTTTGTGTAGAATTTAACCCTATAAATTGGAATTTGACTCTGTATAGAATTAAAGCGTTTCGAATTTTTCGCCCATAAGCGCATCATCAGAGTAAAGCTCGCGAGGAAGCATATTAGGATACTGATGCCACTGTCTTACGGACATTGTACCACGACCGCCTGTAAGAGTTCTTACTGTTCCATCGTTATTCGTGAACGTACCTTCAACCTTATCAAAAATAAGAGTTGCTACGGGATTGTCGGGTGTTTGGAAGGTTACACCCCATACACGCGCGTTGCATACGTGCGCTCTTGCTTCATATACACCGTCCTCAACCTTGATCCTGATGTTGTAGTAAGAAGGAACAAAACCGTCAAGCTCACGCATAAATGCCCAATCCTCGTGGGTGATCTCCATTTCTGCGGTATCTCTGTCGCCGCCCTTGAGATTGCCGTTTGAGGTGTAGTGCTTATCGTTTTCAATATCATAAACAGAGTAGTCCTTCATTCCAAGACGCATGTCGTACATCGAGGAGTGGATTTCATTGAAGGTAATATAACCCCAATCCTCCCAGCCACCAAGCTCTGCGGCAGACGAATCAACTGCAACATATCTTTCGCGTTGACCTGTTCCCTTAACCTTGATTTCCTTGTCGTTCAGCCAAATTGTTCCGTCAACATCACCAGACCAGTTGTAGCCGTAGGTGATGGAGTGCTGTGTAAGAAGCGAGGGATTCTCTCTGCCATACCAAAGAGGAAATCCGTGCGCTCTGTGATAAAGATCTGCCTTATATTCACCATCGCAGGTGTCGAGCATCAAGTGCCACGTGCCGTTATCGAAGCATTCCACCTTGTAGTGCTCGGTGCAGGTGACAAGAACGCTATTCTCACGCTTTTCGATCTGCAACGTTCCTTGAGGATTTCTGTAAAACTTATTCATTACGGTTACGGGATACTTTGCAAGCTTATATACCGAATTGCGGAGCTGCTTGACAGAGCCCTTTCCCTTAGCATAGCAGAGATTGACGAGATCTATCTTTTCGAGTGCGAGAGAAAGAATAGAGCCACCGAGCGCGTAAAGCTCACCGTCATCGCC
>JAFTZI010000180.1 GCA_017461055.1 Clostridia bacterium
GATAGCCTTGTCGCAAAGTATAAGCTCGGTAGCGATAAAAAGCAGAATCAAATGTTGCTTGCAGATGCAGGCTCTGTGTTCGGTACGAATATTCGTGGACAAGTCCTTGAAGGTATGTTCGTTCGCACCGCGTCCGTTGCAACGAGTGATAATTATCTGTCTACAAAGAAAGCGGTAGATACGCATAAACACGGTATCTACCTGCTTCATAGCGTTGATGCAATTAAATCCGCTATTAGTATGCAGACGGCAAAAGTCAAGACGATTTTGGAACGCCTTTTCCGTAAGGGTGGTAATATGTCCAAAAATCTTGTCGCTCTCGATACAAGAGAGTTTTACGCTTTCGTTATCAATAACGAGCACAAGCTGAAGCAAGATTTCCGTGCTGTTACCACAGGTATGGCAGAACAAATGAGCTTTGTTTTAAAGCCCAAGACTACCGTATTTCATATTCCCGAACAGGACTTTTTCAAATATGATCCTAACGAGAAAAATGAAGTAGAGTATCTTTCAAATGCTTATCACGACTATACCTCGGGCTTCGCTACCAGCGTTGTTCGCAGCACGTCGGAAATGCTCTTTGAGCAACATTGTGAAAAGCGTGAGGACATTGAATGGGTTTATAAAAACGGTGATTCCGGTCAGCAGTATTTTTCTATCGTCTATATTGACGGACTCCGTCACCAATGGCTATTCTATGCCGATTATATTGTGAAAAAGAAGGACGGCACGATTTGGATTATCGAAACCAAAGGCGGAGAAAGCAAAGGCAAGAATAAAAATATTGACGACCAGATTGAAAACAAATTTAACGCCTTCAAGGACTATGCTGCACAGCAAGGCATTCAATGGGGCTTCGTGCGTGATAAAGATAACCAACTCTATATCAATAACACGGAGTTTTCCATTGATATGGCTGACGATGCATGGCAACCGCTTGAAAATGTGTTTTAAAGACTAAAAAATAAAAAGGTGCTACTATGGGAAAAGAACTATTTAGCTTATACTACATAAATCTTGAAAAAGTTTACGAATTACGTATGATCCGCAATAACTTTATTCAAGAAAATCGTGTTTTAGAGAATAGGATTGAAACCAATAGCCATGATAGCGTTAATGCAGGATTATCTTCTGGAATTAAGGGCATTATTTCATCGGATATTGGTGCAAAATCAAGCTTTGATAGCTTGAAATCGGTAAAAGTTTCGGACTCTTTCACGGTAAAACAAACTAAATCTAATATTTTATCGGATATATTGGAAATGGCTGATAAGAAAACAGATCTTTCATCGGCTTCCGATGGCGACCTAATACGATTGGATAATCTAAAATTAAAATTAGAAAATGAACAACTTATTAGATTGTTTAAGGTGCTTTCCAGAGATATTATAAAAGGGCAAGTTGCTAATGGAATAGATATCAACAAAGCATTAAATTCTCTTGCTAAAGACTATTCCTATCTACTTTCCGCCACCTTTGCAGGTAAAAATATTGTAATAAAAATTCCTATGTCCGCCGAAGGCGAATTTGAAAACAAATACTCTATCGACGATTTGTTAATTGGAAACGTAGGCATTATCGGAGTTTATAAAGGGACAATTAAGGGGTCAGAAATAAATAGCACCTTTGATTTCTTTGTCAATCTTGGAAATGTAGCAGGACAGGCAAGTACCTCTGAAGAAGAAATCCAAAGCAGTAGTGATGAGATTTCTGTTCAACCCTATTCATTGTCCACTACATTGAAAGAGAGTGCCGATTATATCTTTATTGATTTGCTTGCTGTTTTTCAGCATATAAAAGTTCGAGAGCCTGATTCATCTGTAGATAAGCCCCTCAAAAAAGAATGTTTTCTAAAAAGATGGTTTAGGAGAAAGAAAAAATGATTGATAGAGAATTAAAGCTATACAAATTAAAAGACTTTCGCTCAATCAAATCATTTTTCGAGGCTAATGAAAAAATCTTTACTGCGGCTATTGATTTGCAAGGAGATTTTTTGGAAGAAATAAAAAGCGACCCCGATAAATATTACATCGACATCACGCAGTGGGTAGAAAATCTTAACGTACATAGAGATCTCATTCACAATATGCAGGGACTTCTTAATCTCTTGCCAGAAGAAGTTGCTTTTTTGTGCGAAGATAAACTCGCTGATTTAGCGTTGGATGTTTTTAGGCATAATTTCTCTTCAAGTGCTGATTTAGATATTCAAATACCCGAAGAAGCATCTCAAACTCCAACACAAGAGGATGTTAATGTAGTTAAAAAGCTCGTTGATCTTAAAAACGAAGAATTGTCAGACTTTTTGGAGCATATTAATAAAAATTTGATTGGTCACAAGAAGTTTAAAGAAGAATTAGCCGTTAGATTGAAGAGCTTTAAATTATTTCATAAATTGGGCGAGCAAAAGGTCTTTTCGATTTTCTTAATGGGTGAATCTGGCATCGGCAAAACTGAGGTTGGTAGATTAATGCATAAGGCTTTAGGAAGTCAAAAGAGTTTATGCAAGATCAGTTTTGGAAATTATAGTAGTAAAGATTCTTTGAATAGTTTGATTGGATCACCTCGTGGCTATATGGGAAGTGAGACTGGTGAGCTTCCTATGAAAATTGAGAGAAGCGACATCGGAATTATTTTAATTGACGAATTTGAAAAAGCAGACAATCCCGTCTTTAACTTCTTTCTGGATTTGCTGGAGGAAGGAAAATTTACAGATTCACAATCCAACGTTTATGATTTGGATGGATACTTGATAATTTTCACATCCAACCTATCGCCCGAAAACTATAAAAAAAGACTTTCTCCAGAGCTTCGCTCTCGTTTTGATTATGTTTGTCAGTTCCAACTACTGACAGATAAAGAAAAGAAAGATTATATGTATAAGCGGATTGAGGTTACTATAAAGAAATTTGAGGAAAAACTTAATGTTACTATTTCAAAAGAGGATAAGGCTATTCTTTATAGCATTGATTATTCTTCTTTGAACAATCTTCGCAAAATTAATCGTGCTATAAAGGAAAAGTTTGCAGAAATATCAAGAGCGTATATATCATGATTTCAAACAAAAAAGTCATTGCAGTTTTGCAATGACTTTTTTGTGTCCTACTCGGTTAGTGTGATTTCTTCGTTAAGAACATCACACTTTAGCGGGCAGATTTTTTATTTATGACACGTGATGTCTTGGTTAAATGGTAGTATGTTTTTTGGAGGAGGTGAGAATATGGCAAACGTTATTTTAGGATCTACTTCTGTGATTATGATTATATGTTATTTGATGGCAGAGGGCATAAAAATTATTTTCAAGGGCAAGGAAAAAGAGGAAAAAGTAAAAAATTTGATTCCTGTTTTATGCGCTTTTGTTGGAGGTTCTTTGAGCCTAGCTGCTTATTTTTTGTGCCCAAGTGTAATTGCTGCTGAAAATTGCTTTAGCGCTTTTGCGGTGGGCATTTTTAGCGGTCTTGGGGCAACTGGTTCTAATCAAATGATAAAGCAAATAGAAGCCATGATAAAAAATAACAAAAAGGATTAAAAAAAGGATATGCTGCTGCATATCCTTTTTTTGTACCGTTTGGTACCGGTTTTTCTATGCTTAAATATAAGCAGGAGGAGAACTATGGGTGTGTTTGAAAGAAGAAATCAATTGATGCAAATATTGAGTCAAAGGAGGCTTGAAACTTCGTCTAGATTAGCAACAGCGCTTGGGGTTTCCAAAAGAACAATAATGAGAGATGTGGATGCGCTTAGCTTGGATTTTCCGATAGGTACATTGAGTGGGAGATATGGAGGTGTTTATCTGATGAAAGGTTACAGATATAACAGCTATGGCTACTATTTAAACGAGGAACAAACAAAAATTTTGGAAAACCTAATAAGCGGCGTTGAAAAAGAAGATGAATTTCGGGTAAGCAATTACGAAAGAAGTGTTTTAAGAACCATTCTTGACAAATATAGAAAAAATGAAAAGAGGTCAAGCTGACCTCTTTTTATTTGTCGGATGTTTCTTTAATTCTTTAGTTTTGGTTGCCAAACAAATAATTATGTGATAAAATACTTGTTAGAGCTATGGAAAGGGGGGGTGCTGTGCTGCTGTTTTATTTATCAATGCTCGATAGTGAAGAAAGCCGTGACGAGTTTGAGGAGCTATACCACAACTACAAGGGTATGATGTACAAAATCGCAAGGTACTACACGGACAACCATCACTTGGCAGAGGAAGCTATGCAAAGCGCATTTGTGGCTATTGCCAAATGCTTTGACAAAATAAAATCGCTTAAAGAGCCTGCGCTTGAGGTTTACCTGTGCAAGGTAACAAAAAGCCACGCCATCTCGCTTTTGAGAAAGGAACACCCCTTTATTACAAAAAACGTAAGCTTGGACCCCAATATCCTAGCATCGGATTTTATCGACCCGGCAATAAGCCTCTCCGACAAGGAGCTAGTTCTCAAAATCATAGATTACTTAAAGGAAATAGGCACACAATATAGCGAGATTTTAACTCTTCATTATATACATGGACTAACTATGAGGGAATGCTCAATCGTTCTTGGAATCCCCCTGTCTACCGCAAAGACCAGATTATACAGGGCGCAAGCAATGGTAAAAGAAAAATTCAAGGAGCTGAAGAAATGACAACCACACAGATTGATATATTAAAAAGTGCACTTTTTGCTGTGGAGCTTGAGGAGCTGGAGTGCTATAAGACATTGCCCTATGAGCTGACGGAGCCTTCGCCGGAGCTTGAGGAAAAAATTCATAAAATAAACCAAAGGCGAAAATCCTTCTTCACTCAAATCACAAAAACCGTGCCGAGAAAAATTGCAGTTGCTCTCATAGCCGCAGTAATTTCTCTTTGTCTTATGATGTCTATTTCTGCAATCAGAGTGCCAATTGTCAACTTTTTTGTAAATTTCTATGAGGACCACATAAGCATCCACTTTCAAACAAACGAGGAGCTGCCAACCAATATCGAGGAAATATATATGCCCAGCCAAATGGTAAACGGATATACTTTAGTAGATACTATAAGGCATACTATGCTGGTGGACTCCTGCTGGCAAAAAGATGATAGTTATATTTTCTGCCAGCAAGATGTAATAACCGATAATTCGGAGATTACTCTCGACAGCGAATTTGCTAATCAAGAAAAGCTATACATTGATAACCTAACTGTTTATTTTGCAAGGGATAACACCGATTCGATTTATACTTGGGTGGACCACGGCTATCTCTTTACATTGATTTTTATGGAAGAAATTTCCATTGACCAAATCAAGCAAATTATTACAAGCTTTGAGGTAACAGAATAAAAACAAAAAGAGGTCAAATTTGACCTCTTTTTAGTTTGTTTCTTCTATACTTTCAATAATTTGCTTTGCCTCGCTAAGGGAAATGTTGCCCGGCATAACCATAGTGAAAAGGTAGCCGTGTTTTTCCCAAATAAACATATATTCGCCCTTTTCCAAGGTATAATATATATCGTTTGAATCAATGGTAAAGCTTTCGTAGGTAGAGTATTCGGTATCAAGAAGAACACTCAAGGAGTCAGAGATAACCTCCTGCCACAAATAAATCATATACTCGTCCCCTTGCCAGTAGGCTTCGGCGATTATTTCGTTTCTCTGGGTGTCAAAAAGGCTATATCCCTCTGCCATATATGTAGGCATATATATGCATTGAATGCTTGTTGGCGGAGATTGCTCCTCATTTGTTTGAAAGTGAATGCTTATGTGGTCCTCATAGAAATTTACAAAAAAGTTGACAATTGGCACTCTGATTGCAGAAATAGACATCATAAGACAAAGAGAAATTACTGCGGCTATGAGCACAACTGCAATTTTTCTCGGCACGGTTTTTGTGATTTGAGTAAAGAAGGACTTTCTTTTCCTGTTTATATTTTCAATTTCCCGTTCAAATTCTTGTGAAAATTGAGGGCTTTGCTCTGGCAGAGCCTTATATTTTTCCACCTCATCGCAGGCGACGATAAGAAGAGCCCTTTGTAGAACATTAAGATTATTTACCATTTTATATTCTCCTTAAATCTCTTTTTCAAAAGCCTTTTTGCGTGAAATATTCTGGATTTTGCAGTAGACAAGGGAATATCAAGCGCAAGTGCGCATTGTCTAGCGCTAAAGCCGTAAAGATAGTGAAGGGTCAGGGCATCGGCATACTCTTCCTTCATAGCTCTTATGTAGTCAACAATTAAATCAAGCAGCTCATTGTCGGCTACACTTTCTGCAACATCGGGGAAATCCTCGCCCACCAGCTGATTGTCTAAGGGGATGGTTTTGTTAAGGGCATTTGCTTCCTTTCTTAAAACTGATATAGCACAGTTTTTAGTGGACTTACAAAGATAGCTCTCCAACTGCTTTTGGTTAAGCCTTTTGATTGTGTCAAAATTTCTGGCAATTGCCACAAATGCATTTTGCATAGCTTCCTCTGCCAAATGATGGTTGTCGGTGTAGTGCCTTGCGATTTTGTACATCATACCCTTATAGCTGTGGTATAGCTCCTCAAACTCGTCACGGCTTTCTTCACTATCAAGCATTGATAAATAGAACAGCAGCACAGTAAATCCCCCTTTCCATGCCTTGCGAGAGTGATACGAACCAGTTTTGGAACGGACAAAACTCCCGTCTTCGGCGTTAAAATTTTTTGAAATATTTTTATATATCGGCAAAATTTTGCCTTAAACACGAGCCTTTTGGCTCGTTCGAAAATGCCTTGCACCTAAAACCTAACTATTTAGAGATGGTTTTTGGTGCGGAGGAGGAAGTTTTACTGACGTAAGACAACGACGACAATCCTAAAAACGCTTTAAATAGCAGGATTTAGGCTGGCTCGCACCACTCTCGCAAGGCATAGCTCTAACAAGTATTTTATCACACAATCATTTTTTTGGCAATAAAATATAAAAAATAAAAAAATTTGCAATTTTTTGAAAAAACTTGCAACCTTTTTGTCAAAACTTGCGTTTGTATATATAGAGGGTTAAAATCCCTCTAATACGAGGAAAGGAGGAAAAACAATGAAAAAGGTATTAACAATAGCTCTTGCAGCTTTGATGCTTTGTATGGTAGCTCTCCCTGTATGTGCTGCACTACCTGAGGAAATTACACCTTATTACAACAATGTAAGAAGAGTATCTGGCAATTTGAGTATAAGTGATGACGGCGTAGCAACAATATCAATTACTTATATTGGTTATGCAAGCTGCACAACGGGTGCAACTGTAACAAGTAAGCTTCAAAAATCTACTTCAAGCGGTTGGCAGGATGTAAGCGGTGCTTCTTGGACTGATAATGTTAGCGGATCAAATGGTGTTATAAACCATACACATCAGCTAAGTTCAACAGGTACATATCGCTTGGTTTTTGAGGTTGTGGTTAGCGGTACTTGTGGTGAAGCGGATGTTATATCCGGCACAAGCGAAGCACAATATAGCTAAAAAGCTAAGCTGCGCGGTATATGGCTACCTCGGTAGCCATATACTTCGCCTAAATGAAAATTTTTGAGAAGACCGGGGGCGTTGTACGTCCCGAGTACGTTGGAATAAAGCGGAGCCGTTGGCTCTGCGGTGTAAAAGCAAATTCTTTTATTGCTGATTAAAAATTTGGTGTTGATTAGCTTGCTAATCTGGACGTGCTGGCATTGGCAAGGTGCCTGCCTAGCCTTAGCCTTACGGGAATCTATCTGATTTCTGTAAGCCTAAACTTGCTAATTTAAGAAAAACAAAGGAAATACAATGAAGGAGTGCATTTTAACGAGCACCATATATCACCTTGACAAGGACATTACCTTTTATGGAATTGCCGTGGTAGATAAGGGACAGGGTGTCTATGAGCTTATAAGCAAGCACAACGATTTGTCAAAGAACAAAAAAGAGGTACAGGCGCTTGTGGATTATTATAACAGCTTGGGGGCTGACTGCAAGCACCTTGAAACAGATATTGAAGATTTACTTAGCAAATAAAAAAGAGGTCATTGGCTGACCTCTTTTTTTTAATTAAATCTTAAACACCTTGTCAACAGGAACGGAGAAAACAACGCCCTGCGCCTCGCTCTTCAGACCGAACTCGGCATTTACGTCCTCTAAAATTTGGTTACGTACGCTATCCGGCGCAAGGATAGAAACAATCTCCTTTTCCTCGCTTAACTGTGTGTCTGCATAAGCGCCAACAGTTGCGCCATCTGCAAGTCTTGCCTTAATAACAGTACCACCGGTAGCGCCTGCCTTTTTTGCAGTTTGCATAACAGCATCTGTAAAGCCACGGTTTACTGAAATAAGTATTAAGCTATATTTGTATTCGCTATGCATTTTGCCACCCTCCTCCTTGGGAATGTCCTTACTGTCCTTGTTAATAATTTCAGCTGTAATCTTGCTGAATGCGTTTGGAGAAATAACCATAGAAATGCCACCAAAGCCCATTGATGAGCCAACGCTCTTACCAAGCTCAATGGAAAGGTTGTGTACCATCTTATACGTGGTAAAGCTTAGAAGCACAGCCTTGTCGCTATTTCCAAGACCCAAAAAATCCATCATTTCCGAGGATGCTGTACCTGAGCCAACCGCCTGATATTGCAGCGGCACCCCACGCTCCTTCAGCCAATTTATAAACTGAGCACCCTTGCTACGCTGAATAATAGAAAGGAGCATTACAATTCTTGAATCATTTTTTGCCATAAGTACCCCCTAATCGTAGTAGACGATACCGTCGTCAATTTGTTCAATTTCACTGTGGATTTGCTTAAGGCGTCTGTCCTGCCTTGTCTTGCCGATAAGACCAAGAACCTGAATTGTGATAAGAGGAGTCATAGCAATCATCGCAACGATACCAAAGGCGTCGGTCATAACAGTTGCCGCATCTCCGCCCATACCCTGACAGGCACCGATAGCAAGTGGAAGAATAAAGGTTGTTGCCATAGGACCGCTTGCAACACCACCGGAGTCAAAGGCGATACCTGTGTAAATCGGCGGTACAAAGAATGTAATTACAAGTGGAATAATATAACCGACAATCAAAATTGGCAGAATTGGAATATGGAGCAGGATTCTAAGCATAGAAATGCCTACTGAAACCGCAACACCCACAGAAAGGGCAATTCCAATGGACCTTTGAGAGATAGCGCCGTTTGTAACCTCTTCAACCTGCTTTTTAAGAGTATGAACAGCAGGCTCGGCAGAAACAACGAAGTAGCCAAGCGCCATACCGATTGGAACAAGCACCCAAGCATAGCTGGACTCTGCAATGGTAGAGCCAAGAAGCTCACCGGCAGGCATAAAGCCCACATTTGCGCCGGTTAGGAACAGAACAAGACCGATATAGGTATAAACAAGACCGATACAAATTCTTATAACTTCGTTTTTCTTGAAGCGCCTTGTAATCAGCTGATAAACAACAAATACACCAACAAGGGGAGAGAAGGCAATAGCCACCTCTTTTACATACCTTATAATGCCTGCATCGTGAGAGAATACGCCATTCTCAAAACCGATAAAGCTTAAAAACGCATCTCTTGTGGACATGGTTTCATATGATGGGGCAAAAGCGCTTGCTGCGTCCTCCACGGTGCCTGCAAGCTCCCCTTCAGCACCTGTGGAGTTACCCTGCATAATGCTAAGAATCATAACAGCAATGATAGGTCCAATGCTGCAAAGAGCAACAAGACCGAAGCTGTCCTCGCCGGAGTGCTTGTCGGTTCTTACCGCAGCCATACCGGCACCGAGAGCCATAATAAACGGAACTGTAATAGGACCTGTTGTAACTCCGCCGGAGTCAAAGGCGGTAGGTAGAAATTCCGGATTTAGATATTGAATAATACAAGCAAAGATAAGCACCAAAACATAAAGCGGAACTAAAATTTTGGAAAGCTGGAGCTTATATCTCGTTTTCAGCATTGCCACAACAAGGAAGCCGCCAACACCAAGACCAACAAGCAAAATAAGGGACATAGAGTCAATTTGTGGCACCTTTTCCGCAAGCACGGTAAGGTCAGGCTCCGCAATAGTGATAAGAAAGCCCAAGGCGAAGGTAACAAGAATAGGAACGAAAATATTCTTAGACCTGGCAATGGAATGACCCACGCCCTCACCGATAGGCTGCATTGACATAGTAGCGCCCAAGGTAAATATGGACATACCGAAAATGATAAGCAAGGCGCCAAAAAGGAACATTACCATAACTCCCGGCATAAGTGGGGAGAGGGAAACGCTAAGCAACAGCACAATAGCGCAGATAGGCAAAACAGAACGAAGTGCCTCGCTCATTGAGCCATAAAGCAAGCGGACAACATTTTTCATCAGGTAACCTCCTTTTATACATATTACGTACATTATAACAGAACCAAATAAAAAAAGCAAGAGCCGGCACTAATTAATTATGAAAAAAGCACAGGTAAAATACCTGTGCTTCCAAATTATTCAAAATAGCCCTTGTATTTTATTGTCAGCCCGCTTTTTGGGAACAGATGGGCATACAAGTCAATGAAGTAGTCGTCTGTCATGCTGGCAATGTAATCCACCACAATTTGGTTAGGCTCCTCACACTCGTAAGGGGAGCTTCTTTTGTAGTGCGCCTGGTTTACATAATCAATGTGATGGGCAAAAATAGGGGAGGACGTGTCGTTATTTTTAAGGTCGGAAAGCAATTTTTCGTACATCTGACCCATCATAGGCTTAATGGTTGAGTCCATGAGCTGTGCATTTTCCGGGCGAAGGTAAATAATCTCGTAGTTTTCTGACTTTGCCTTTTTAAGCCCCTCAAAATGCTTTTCGTCCAGCATAATATAGTCCTTGCCGTAGCTGTTTTCAATTATGTTAACCATAAGGTTGTTGATTATTTCGGCATTTTCAACTCCAATTGCGGTTTCAGAAAAGGCATCGCTTGTAATATCTCTTGCACGCATAGCATCCTGCCTGTCCTTGCCAAGGTATGCAATGATGTCGCAAATTCTCATTACACAGCCCTCAAGGGTAGAGGGGACAAGCCTTCTTACATTTGATTTGTCAAGATAGCAGGCTTCAATTTGCTTGTCAAACTCCTCAAAGGAGTCAAGCGCCCTTGGCCGATACTCGCTAAGCTCCAGCTCGCCATCGTGGCTGGCAATGCCGGAAAGGGTTTGCAGGCTGATGTTTAGGGGGTAAATCTTATCAAGCACTCTTACAGAGTGAATGTTGTGGGAAAAATGTCTTCCCGCATGCTCAAAAAACAGCTCATCAAGATACTTTTCCCCTGTGTGCCCAAAGGGTGTGTGTCCTATATCGTGGCCTAAAGCAATAGCCTCAATAAGGTCAAGATTCAGGTGCAGGCACTTGCCAAGTGTGCGGGCAATTCTTGAAACCAGCTGAACGTGTAATGCACGTCTTGTAATATCGTCGTTTTTGTAGAAGGAGAAAACCTGTGTCTTGTCCGTGTATCTGTTGTAGTAGGGGCAATGCATAATCTTGTCAATATCACGGATAAAGGGTGTTCTTAAAACAGAAGGAATATCGGTTGCAACCTGCTTTCTGCGTATAACCTTGCCCTCGTCAAAGGCAAAGGAAGCAAAGCTTTGGTCCTTGCTTTCTCTCTTGATTCTTTCAGAAAGCTCACTTGATAGGCTTTCATAATTTAGCTGGCTCATTTTCTCACCTCCGTTTATTTTATTTTAGCATAAAGCACAGCCAAAATCAACAAGAAAAAGCCCTTGTTAGGGCTTTTTTAGTCTATTCTTGCGCCCGTCTCCAAAAGTGCATCTTGAAGCTCCCTTACGGAAAGCTCCGTGGTGGTGGCACCACAGCTGTGGCAAAGCGCCAAGGCAACGCCTGAGGCTTGTCCTAGAGCGGTGCAGGTAGGCATAATTCTGAGCGAAGCCTGCGCCTCGTGGTCAGCGCCAATGCACCTGCCTGTTACCAAAAGGTTTTTTGTGTTGCGAGGGATTAAGGCTCTGTACGGAATTTGATAATACTCCCCGTCCTTAAAATAGTGGTGGCTTGTACCCTCGCCATCGGGGCTATGTATGTCAATATCGTAAAGGATGCCGTCCTTGTAGCTGACATCTGTAAGATATGCTTGGAAAAGAAGGTTCACTCCGCTTTCAATAGCCATTCGGTTAAGCACCAGCTTCAGGTGCTCACCGGAAAAACAATCATCCCAGCTCTCGTTGAGTCCCCCCAGCTCCTTAAGCCGTTTTTTAATTTCAAGAAAAAGTCCGCAGGTAAGCTGGTCCCTTTTGCCGTCAACCATAGTGTAGGAGTACATAAACGGTAAAACCAAATCATAGGCGGCAGCTCCGCCAAGACAGTTATATTTCTCCACAAGGCAAACTCTTTTGCCCATACGTGAAGCGGAAATAGCTGCGGCGGCTCCGCTAAGTCCGCCACCGACCACAATAATATCATAATGCGCCATAAAAACACCTCATTTTTTCTTTAGCCAAGCTGCAAGCCTGTCTAGTAAAGAGTTTATTTTATCGGAATTTTTCCATGCAACAAGAAACGAAACACCAAGAAGCACAAATAAGCCTAAAATTACCAAAATACCCCATCCTGTGTACGGAATTACCTCTCCCGACATAAATAAAAGGGTAGCGCCCACAGAGGTTAAGCGTGTGGTAAGCTGCATAAGCATAAAGGTGAAAAAGGAAATGGGCAGTACCCCGGCAACGGAGCAAAGCAGGTCGTCGGGGAAAAAGGGCAACAAAAAGGCGAAAAACAGCAAAACCACTTCCTTGCCGTGGAGCCGTTGTAGCCATAAATCAACCTTTTTAGGGCTTCCTGCCACCCAATTAAGGTAGGGGCGCCCCAGCTTACGCCCAAGGAAAAAGGCAAGGGCAGAGCCTAAAATAAGACCGATATAAGAATAAAGCAGAGAAAGCCAAGGCCCAAAAGCGTAGCTGCCTGCAAGAATTGTTACTGTTGAGGGTATAGGGATTATGGTTACCTGCAAAAAGGTAATCAGTATAAATGCCAAGGGTCCCCACACACCGCTTGCTTCTATATAGCCCTGAAGCTCCTCTCTGGTAAGCGAAGTAAGTCCAAGGTGCTTGAAAAGAAAATACAACAAAAGAGCCAAAATACCAAAAAGAGCCAAGGAAATAAGAAGCCTGAAAATCAAAGCTTTAGTTTCTTTTTTCATATTTCCTCGCAAAATGATTATATAAATATTCTAACCAAGTTGTTATTTTAATACTACCACTAATGAGAATTCTTGTCAACACATCTTGAAACGAAAAAATAAAAAACCGACACGGGGTCGGCTTTTTTGCTGTTAATTAAAAGAATACGCCCTTGGCTCTTTCCTTTATTTCTTGGGAAGCAATAAATGGAATTCTTGTTGTGTAGCCATTTTTAGCCGCAACGATTTTCTTAGTAGGCCAAGCAAAAATATCACGGTTCCATTGGTCAATTGTGTCGTTGTAAAGCTCTCTTGCGGCGGTTATTTCTCTTTGTAGGTACATATTTTGCTGCATAGCGTCTGCAATCTCTCTGTGGGCTTGAAGGTCAGGGTAGCTTTCCATAGCAATGTTAATATCTCTGGAAATAGTGTCAACCTGTGCGCCGATTTCGTTTCTTGCAACGTCGGAATCTGTGCCACCTGATCTGTACTTTGCGATATTTTCAAAGGTGGACTTATCAAGGTCGATAGCCTTGTCGAGAAGACGTGCGCAGTTTTGGAGAACAACCACACGCTGCTCAAGATAGTTGTCAATTTGAGATGCGTTTCTTTGAATTTTTTGCTGAAGCTGGTCAAAATGCTTCTTTGCGTTTATCTTCATAAACAGGAAGATGATACCGGGAATAATACCACAAACCCACAACAAAATTTCAAATAATGTAGAGCCGAAGCCTACTGTTGCAGGGATTTTTTTAGCGATAACGTTTGTGTCAAGTCCTTCTTCTCTTAATTCGGGATAAAGCTCGTCAAGTTCATTTGCCATTTTTATTTCTCCTTTATGTATTATCGATATATGCACAAATTCTTTCGTGTGGCAATTACACCCTTGCCGGCGGCATCGTCGCAGGAGCCAACAAAAAAATCATTGTGTGCTTCAAGTGGAATATATTCGTCCCAATAAACAGGAATACTATGGTAGCGCCTGTCGCCACCGAAAACAGTTATGTAATCAACACGGGAGACCACATCATATGAAAACGCTGTTATGCGCACCTTGTCAGTATCTCCGTCTGATTTTATGAAGGTTGATTTCAGTATAGCCTGTGTCTTTGTGTCAGGGTGCACCACATATCTTGCATCAACACAGTTTGCAAGAGCCTCACATTCCTTTGATGAGTAGGTTTGGCTGTAATCCGGAATAGGCATAAGCGAGTGCACAGGTCGTTCCTGATATACAGGAATTGCCAAAATTGGGGCTAAATCAAAATATACAGCTCTGAAATATTCCTTGTTGCCCTCAATAAAGCTGTTTCGTGAAATATCATAGGAATAGGACATATAGCCCTGGGGTAGCAAATTGATTGCTCGCCCTTGGCTGTGTACTGAAATTATTCGGTTGGTTTTGTTTTCCTTGATGAAGGTAAAATCATCGCCGTAGCCGGTTTTGGAGCGTATCAAATCAACCATATTTGTTTGGGCAAGAGGCGTAAATAAAAGTCGGAATTGCACCTCATTCGTTCTGTCAAGAGCGTCGAAAAGCACCTCGAAATCAGAGTTTGACATGCTGGTAAAGCTGTCGTTTTGCTCAACCGCCTGGTCGTCAAGGCGCTGCAGCTTTTTCTCCCCACGCTTAATGTATCTTTCAATTTCCTTGTCGCCTTTTCTGTCAAGGTGGGTGGCATCTCTAGTAAAACGCAAGTCGTCTCCGGCAAGCGCACAGTAATCAAGCACCACCTGAGTGTGGTAATAGGGCTTTGGCTTGGTAACCGATGCGTGGAGCGTTTGGGACCTGGTTACAGAATATCTCTTGCCATCTCGACCACGGACAGACTCCGTCCAGAAAATGGTTTTGTAGCCGTGATAGGTTTCTGTACCCATAGTGTGTATAAATTTGTTTTCAAACAAAAAGGGATTGCCATTATATCTGCCTGACAGAATATCAATAGCAGATTGGGAGCTGTCGTGGTAATCGCCAAAGTCGTAGTTCTTTATCATATCGGCCTCTTGCTCCACGGAGAAATAGGGAGCAAAGTCCAAAAGAGGAATGGTCGACTCAATAATATCTATGCAGTCCCTGTCTGTAAACAGGTCGTTAAGGGGCTGCATTTGTGAGCTTGCAAGATCAAGAAGCTGACCCTGCTTTTCCTCAAAGCCGGCAATCTCCTCCTGTAAGCGCTTTATCAAGGGGTTGACCTTTATGATAGCTAAGGGAATAAGAATCAGGGTAATAAACATCAAAACCCTTAAAAATTTCCAAAGCCCCAGTCGCTTTTTTGTTTTTTTAAGCAAGTCGCCAATGCTGACATACTCGGCAACCGTGCGCCTGTTGGCATCAATATCAATGCCGGACTTTTTTACAAGCCCATCAAAAAACTTGGTGGCGTTTTCCAAATGCAAGGAGCAAAACTTGTTTTCATATTCCTCTAAAGGATTGTAAATCATAGAATCCAAAAGTCTCACCCCCTATATTTACAATATACTACATTTTTCTAAAAATGTAAAGAAAAAACCAAGAAATCCCCCGAAATTCCTGCCAAAAGCACGAGAAGCCAAGCGCCCTCAAAATAACAGGAGCGGATAGAGCATAGATAAAACAAAGAAGCCGACCATCCCCAAAATAATTTTGTGCGAACAACTCTGGGCTAGGATGCATTGCCTTAGGCAATGAGTTGCACCGAACCTTATGCTTGCAAGCAGACAACGGCTTTCGGTGCACTTGCGAACCCATTTTCCGTTTGACAAGCAAACGAAAAGCAGGGTCGAAGACAGATCCCCAGCCAATCAACGAAAAAAGCCACTCCCCAAGGGAGTGCTGATACAAAATGACAAGAGTCAAGCTAGGATTCTCACTTCGTGAGGCTTCTGTCCACGGCTTATGTCAGCAAGCTACAACGCCTTATGAACAAAAGAACGAACCCAATCCAAAATCGAAAACGATTTTGGAACTGGGTGCGAATCCGCAGACCCCAAGCCATAGATAAAACAAAAAACGAACCGTAATGGTTCGTTTTTCGTTTTATGGCTGAGCATTTTGTTTGTAATTTGAACCAGAATTCAAGTCTAAAAAATATAAAATAGTTTACAAAATGGTTGACAAAAATAAAAAAACAGTTTACAATATAGATATACGAATTTTAATCAAGGAGAGTGATAATGTGAATATCGAAAAAGTAAAAGCTTTAATAATCGGAAGCAATTATTATTCTGTAAACGATTTAAGATATAACAAAAAAATTGGAATAATGCTTTCGAAAAGCGAATTCGAAGAGTTTCGCAAAATAAAAGATGATTTAGCCGAAGATAATTTTGAATTTATACAAAAGCTACCTTTGAAAACATTTAACTCTAAATTTTGCTTTTTTGTACAGGGAAATTATTTACTTTCTATCTTAAACGAATATATGCGTATTCATTTGACAGACTTTGAACTTAATCACAGTTGGATTTTTGATAGAAATTTAGAGGATATGTTAAAGTCAAGGTTGTTTTCGGAAATAGAAGGTACTTTGAATGTTGAAAATGTACCAACAACCCATAAGCGCATAGCTGAGGTTAGCCAAATGGAACAACCTACTGAACAAAATGATATTATCATAAAAAATATGATTGACGGGGTTGACTTTATTGTTAATGAAAAACCAAAATTCAACAAAGAAAATTTATTAAAGCTGTATCATATTTTAAGCAAAAATTGTTTGCCTGAAGAGAAGAAA
>JAFTZI010000181.1 GCA_017461055.1 Clostridia bacterium
TCAACCTTTAAATGTGCCATACAATAAGCGGACATTTTGTAAATGAGGGTATTCCCCCGTAAAAATTCGCCCGAATGGCTAATTAGCGAAAGGCACACGTTAAAGATGTATAGGACTTGCCCTTATCAGCTAAAATTCAGCCTTAATTCAGCTCAAACAAAAAAAGTCCTTGACAAATTACCCGAATGGGTATATAATGAACTCGTAAGTGACAGGAAAATATAAAAGAACAAGTAAAGGGAACGTCTACGAACTCTTTACTTGTTTATTTTTTTCCACCAATTCGATTAACAAATTGTTAAGTTCCGTCTTTTTGAACAAATTCCATTAAATAGAAAATTGACACAAATTTGTACAAGTTGAACAAAAGCAAAAAAATGGTAGATGACTTGCAAGGGGGAGTTGCAGAGGTGGAGGCGTGGTTTTTTGCCCCCCTCTGCACTACACACAAGCACGAACATTTTTCCCTTAAAAAGATACATCCAAATGGTAGAATGTGCAATTAGGTAAAACAAACAGAATAGAGCACAAACGGAGTCTGTCAAGACGAAGGTTTGTAAAGTATGTATATCTACTAATCAGTAGAATAAAAAGATATACATAGTTTATGAATACCTCTTGAAAGACGGACAACAATACCCACACTACTCCAAAGGAGCTTGATAGACCTATCAGGCTCCCCGAGACCAGTGTCGGTGAACGAAATATATATCAAAAGCAAACGATAGAGAAAAACGTCACCTGTGCCTTTAATCCTAAGCTAATTATATAAAATGCAAATTTTATATAATTAGGGGCATAGATACACTCTCTTAAAATAGACTAACACAAAGTTATTTTTTTGTCAATAGGTTTTTTGTATGTGCGTTTTGTTAGCTCAGGCGTCGCTTAGGCTCCGTTGCGCCCACTCCACACACAACACGCAAGCTTAGTTGTGTGTTACTGTGCGCTTACATTTGGGTACACACTTTTTATTTAAGTTTTCTTAACCATTTACATTGACCCCTTCTTTGATTCGCGCTTTATTTTAGCATTAACGTCAAGGGTTAAACAAGCGCAAGCGCCCTTGACGGTAACGCTATTAAGTAGGCGCCAATCGGCAGAAAGGGGTCATTGAAAATGGAGTACGAAACGCTTAAAAAACTTGAAAAAGTTATTCAAGACGAATTATACATATTTGGCTTGATAAGGCTAGCTTACCCAAAATTACACACTTTGGATTATGCGCAAGGTTACATTGAAGCTATGTACAAAATACTTGCAAAGCTCAAAGAAAATAGGTGAGGCAAAACCTCACCTATTTTCTTGACCAAGTGCTTCAAGCACCATTTTAACAATAAGTTGCAAATCTCGTCTTTTTAAGGGCAAATTTGCGTTATCGCCTGTATTCCAATCAGCAAAGCTGTAAATTTCGGTTGTGCTTGCATAATTGTGCTGTAAAGCTTCTTGCACCGCCTTGAAGCCTTTTTTCCGGTAAAGCTCAACAGCAAAAACCTTTCTCATTGAATGAGGGGAAACCCCCTCTAATTCAATATCAACGTTTTTGGCTAATCGCTTTAGCCGACTCCAAACGGCTTGCCGTGTCAAGTGTTGCCCTACCTTGTAGGGCGAGGGAAAAAGCCATTTTCCCTTTTTATTGAGCAATTTTCTTGTAGCACAAGAAATTGCAGCAATGCCCTTTTTGCCTGTTTTTTTGCTCTTATAGTGTATTCCGTCGGGCTTTACATCCGCCACCCTCAAAGCGACAACGTCGCCAATTCTTAAGCCTGTTTCAAGTGAAATTAAGAGAGGCAAAAACGCCTCTTTAGTAGAGGCATTTTTTAAGCTCTTAATTTCGTTTTCGTCTAAAAATCTGCTCTTCAATTTTACAATACTAAAAAGTCAAATTTTAGTTTGACTTTCTCTTAATTTCGTCTTTAATAGTGGTAAAGCTTGTCGAATTTCGTTTGCTTGTAATGTAGGTATTAAAAAAGAAAGTGTTATTAATAGCTACATCATACTCAGCCATCATTTCGTTGTCGGTTAAAAAGTCTATAAGGTCGCTATATTCAACAATGCCTATTTCACGTATAAGCTTTAATATATTAGCTTTAATTTCGTTAACTTCACTTTTAGTCAACTCAATTAAGTCGCTAATGTTAAAGCCATTTACGTTTAAAATATCGCTTTCATCATATTGATATTTTTCGGGGTTGTCCTTGTGTGAAAAATAACGATACATACCTCTAACACTTTCCAAAGCTTGCGGAATGGTGGCATTCAATGAAGCTGTAAATTTTGCAACAGCATTGTATGTTGTGGGACCACTATAAACTAATAGCACGTGATAATGAGCCTTTTTAGGTTCTCCAGTGGGGTTTATGTCTTTATCATGTAAAGGTGATATTGCAGACATTAAACCGCTTAATTTTAAACGTTCGAGCCAATCAGCAGGGGCACTTTCTGGATATAGGACAAAGGTCCAATTTCGTTTTTTTACATTCTCTTTTTTTGTTTCAGCCATACAAAAAATTCCTTTCAATTTGTCACTTGTCACAAGTCACTCATAGGGGGGTGTCGTAGTACCCCCCTATCCGGTACCAGTGAGTTTATTAGAGAATGTACCTTGCGCGCTGGCGGTTTACACAGGGGCAAGCCCTTAGCCGCACAGCGCTTGGCTTAGTGGTTTCCAGTATGGTTTTACCAAGTTTTTTGTTCTTTTCGTCGCTTAGGCTCCGTTGCACCTTCATCCCACACAACACGCAAGCTTAGTTGTGTGTGTTCAGGCGCTTAGGTCGGGCTTCTCTTTTTCTTTGACTTTGTGCGCTCCCCGTTTAGCGCACTTTCGCCAAAGCATAAAGCTTGCCCTTAAAGTAAGCTTTAGCGAGGTTTTAACTCCCTCCGCCCTCAAAATTGAGGGGGCGCGGATTTCCTATAAAGAAAAACACTCCACCAATTAAGGTAGAGTGTCTCCAATGGTAATTTTAGGTTTACAGATAGCAAGCTATTCAATATTTATCTGCATCAATATTGAACGTGGCTGATAAGCTTGCTTTTAAACTTTCATAGTTTAATCCGCAATATTATTCTATCACACTCAATATTGATTTGTCAAGCCCTAATTACCTATTGACAAAAACTTTCTTACAAAGCCTTACCCTGTTTACCCTAATTACAAGCCCTACGGGTACAAAATTGGTTTTTTCTGCAATGCGAAAATAAATACGCATAACAGAAAAAAGGAAATTTTATATAATTAGGAGAACAGGAAAGGTTGAATTATACGGGGGATTTGAAATTTCACATCTATATTTTTTATAAATCTTATTAATAATATTAAATTAGGTATTGACAAATAAGATTTTGCGTGTTATACTTGTAAAGTAATTTGGTTTACACGCGTGGAGGTATTATTATGTTTGAAAAAAATCTTAATATATCTCTTTTGTTGGATTTCTATGGTGATATTCTTTCTGAACGTCAAAATGAGATGCTTAGCATGTATTACAACGAAGACTGCTCACTATCAGAAATTGCAGAAACCTTTTCTATTTCTCGTCAAGGTGTGCGTAGCGTTTTGAAAAAAGGCGAAACTATTCTTGCAGATATGGAAAACAAATTACATTTGGCATCACGTTTTATAAAAATACGTGATAAGTCAACTGAACTTGCATCAGAATTATTAATTATAAAATCCAATATTAATAACGATGAAATTTCCGATAAAATCCATATTTTAATAGACGAAATTAAAAAAATGGTTGATTATTAAAGGAGGTAATTATGGCATTTCAGAGCTTAACTGAAAAACTTGCTAATGCCTTCAAGCGATTTAGAAGTAAAGGTAAATTAACAGCCAGCGACGTAAAAGAAGGAATGCGTGAAATTAAGCTTGCTCTTTTAGAAGCTGATGTTAGCTTTAAGGTAGTTAAAGATTTTATAAAAAATGTAACCGATAGAGCTATTGGTTCTGAGGTATTGGAAAGCTTGCTTCCCGCTCAACAAGTAGTAAAAATTGTTAACGAAGAACTCATAAATCTTATGGGTAAAACTCAAGCAAAGCTTGAAATTTCATCCAAGCCCCCAACAGTTATAATGATGGCAGGCTTACAGGGAGCTGGTAAAACAACTCACGTTGGAAAGTTAGCCGGCTTATATAAGAAGCAAGGAAAAAATCCATTACTCGTAGCTTGCGACATTTATCGTCCGGCTGCAATTAAACAATTACAAATCGTCGGTGAAAAATTAAATATTCCTGTTTATGCCGAAGAAAAATCAAAAAATGCAGTATCAATTGCCAAAAATTCTCTTGATTATGCTCGTAAAAACGGATATGACATGGTGTTTATTGATACAGCAGGTAGATTACACGTAGATGAAGTACTAATGAAAGAGCTTCAAGATATTAAAAAAGCTACCGAACCAACAGAAATTCTATTAGTTATAGATTCTATGCTTGGCCAAGATGCTGTCAATGTTGCTGAAACATTCAATAATATGCTTGAAATAACCGGCGTAATTCTTACTAAGCTTGACGGTGACACTCGTGGCGGTGCTGCATTATCTGTTCGCTATGTTACAGGTAAACCAATTAAATTTATCGGTACCGGGGAAAAAATGGATGCAATTGAGCCATTTTACCCGGACAGAATGGCTTCAAGAATACTTGGCATGGGTGATGTTCTCTCCTTAATCGAAAAAGCTGAAGAAGCCTTTGACAAGAAAAAGGCTGAAGAGCTAGAGAAAAAAATGAGAGAAAATGCATTTACCTTAACTGACTATTTAGAGCAGTTAGCACAGCTTAAAAAAATGGGTTCTCTTGAGAGTATGCTTGCTATGGTTCCCGGAATGAGTGGCAAGGATGTTCAAATTGATGAAAATATGCTTATGCATACGGAAGCGATTATTCTTTCTATGACACCAAAGGAACGCGAAAATCCGGACATTATTTCTTCTTCTAGAAAGAAAAGAATTGCAGCGGGAAGCGGTACAAGCGTAGAAGAAATCAACAAGCTTCTTAAGCAATTTGAACAAATGCGCAAGATGATGAAGCAACTATCAACCGGAAAGTTTAATGGCTTTGGTGGCGGATTTGGTAAAAAGATGAAAATGCCGTTTAAAATTTAATGGCTTTTTATAAAAAATATATATTCATTTTAATGGAGGAAAAACAAAATGGCAGTAAAAATGAGACTTAGAAGAATGGGTGCAAAGAAGGCTCCTTTCTACCGTGTAGTTGTAGCTGACGAAAGATCACCAAGAGATGGTAGATTCATTGATGAAATCGGTTACTACAACCCACTCACAAACCCAGCTGATATCAAAATTGACGCTGAAAAGGCTGAAAAGTGGTTAAGCAACGGTGCACAACCAACTGAAACTGTTAAATCTCTTCTTAAGAAAAGCGGCATCGTAAAGTAATCAAGTACAGAAAGGTGATTATTTAGAATAATCAAGGTGTGAAAATGATTGATCTCAGCACAGTTCTAAGTAACATTGCTAAGTCAATTGTAGACCATCCCGAACAAGTTTCTGTAACAGAACACGAAGAAGGTAATGAAATACTTTTGACTTTAAGTGTTGCCGAAGAAGATATGGGCATGATTATAGGTAAGCGTGGCAAAATTGCCAAGGCTATCCGCACTGTAATGAAAAGTGTTGCTAAAATTGACGCCAAAAAGGTTACAGTTGAAATTAAATAGTAAAAAATAGGGCAAAAACCCTATTTTTTATTTATCACTTCTCTTTTTATTGACAATTTTCAAAAAAATGATATAATTAAAATATAAAAAATATAAGGAGCTTATTTTATGCTAAAACCAATAAAATTAAACCCGGAATTTAAAGAAATTATTTGGGGCGGAAATAGACTAAAAAACGAATATAACAAAAAATCCAATTTAAATAATATAGCTGAAAGCTGGGAATTAACAGTAAGACCCGATGGAATGAATACTATTTCAGGTGGTAAATTTAACGGTTACACAATGGAAGAATACATAAATGAGAACGGATTTTCTGTTGTTACAGGTAAATCTCTTGACAGATTTCCACTTTTAATTAAATTTATTGATGCTGAAGATAATTTATCTGTTCAAGTGCACCCTGACGATGAATACGGACTTAAAAACGCGAACAGCTTAGGAAAAACCGAAATGTGGTACATTATCGACGCTGTCCCCGGTGCCAAGCTAGTTTACGGACTTAAAGAAGGAATTACAAACAATATTTTCAAGCAAGCAATTGAAACCGGAAATGTTGAAGAAATGCTCAACTACGTCCCGGTAAAAAAAGGTGACGTATTTTTCATTCCTTCCGGATTAGTTCATGCAATCGGCGCAGGCATTTTATTAGCAGAAATCCAACAGAATTCTAATATTACATATCGTGTTTATGATTATAATCGTATTGGTAAAGATGGCAAACCAAGAGAATTACACGTAAATGACGCACTAAATGTTATCTTAAATCGCAACGAAAGCGAAATTAATAAAATTAGATATTCTAAGGGCAAAACCTCAGAAAATAATCTTGCTAATTGTGAGTATTTTAATGTAGACAAATATAACATAAACGGAAATTTAAATTTAAGTACAAATAATGAAAGCTTTAATTCAATTCTCTGCTTAGATGGTATAGGCACAATCCGTTGCAATAACGAACAATTCCCTATTGCTAAGGGTGACAGTTATTTTATACCGGCAGGATTAGGTACATATGAAATCGATGGAAATCTTGAAATAATTGTATCTAAAATTTAAATATATAGTCAAACCAAATTAACAAAAAAACAACCATTCGTACCGACTGGCATGAATGGTTGTTTTTTACATAAATTAATCACAATTTTCCCAGTTATGATAAACCTCAGTTACATCATCATTATCTTCAAGATGCTCAATTAAAAGACCCATATATTTGATATCATCTTCAGATGTGAGAGTCACATAGTTAGAAGGAATTTTGTCGTGTTCGCTCGATGCACACTTGTATCCTGCAGCTTCAACTGCCTCCGTTACAGCTTCAAGGTCGGCATCCTCTGTATAAATTATATATGCCTCATCATCAGCAATAAAATCAATAGCACCTGCCTCTAAGGAAGCTTCCATCAAAGCGTCCTCATCATAGCCCTCTTCCTTGGAAATCATAATAACACCCTTATCTTCAAAAAGATATCCTACGCAGCCGGTGGTTCCCAAGTTGCCCTTATATTTGCTAAAATACGAACGAATTTCAGGTGTTGTACGATTGGTATTGTCAGTTGCAGCAGTAACAATTACAGCAACACCACCTGGTCCATAGCCCTCATATCTCATTTCCTCTAAAGCAGCAGAATCGGCAGAGCTTGCCTTTTTAATGGTTCTCTCAATATTATCATTAGGAACATTGTTGGCTTTTGCCTTAGCAATAAGCTGAGCAAGCTTTGAGTTAGTAGAAGGATCCGGGCCGCCAGCCTTAACTGCAATAGCCATTTCCTTGCCTATTTTAGTAAAGATCTTCGCCTTTTGAGCGTCGGTCTTTTCTTTTTTATGCATTATATTTTTCCATTTACTATGTCCGGACATAAATTACCTCTAAATTATATTTTTTCTGTTTTTCTCATGCATATAAGACCAAAGGCGGTGCCAAGAACTGTTTTTGTAGCATCGGTTAATCTTATACGTGTATTTCTAATGTCTTCATCTTCTGCACTAACGATTTGGCAGTTATGATAAAACTTATTAAAAGCAGTGCAAATATCAATAATGTATCTTGTAATAACCGATGGCTCATATTCTTTTATAGCTTCATTTACAGTTTCGTTGAATTTGGAAAGCACCTTCAATAAATCCGCTTCCTCGCTGGCAGATATCACAGGCTTTGTTTCAAATACATTTATATCAGCTGACTTATCAAGAATACCGCAAGTACGTGCATAGGTATACTGCGCATATGGTCCTGTATTACCCTCGAAGCTTAAAGCATCCTTCATTATAAAGTTAATATCTTTAATTCTATTATTGTACAAATAATAGAAAACAACAGAGCCAACGCCAACAGCCTCGCTAACCTCATCCTTATTTGGAAGGTCAGGATTCTTTTCATTTATAATTTCGCTTACCTTTTCAATAGCAGTAGCAAATAAATCCTTCAAAAGAATTACATTGCCGGTTCTTGTTGCAAGCTTTTCACCGTTAATACTCACAGTGCCATATGGAACATGGACAAGCTGATTGTGCCAATCGTAGCCCATAAGCTCTACAACCTTAAACCACTGAGCAAAGTGTAATGACTGACCCGCAGACGTAACATAAATACATTTATCAAATTTATATTCGTTTTTACGATAAACTGCAGCCGCTATATCACGTGTCGGATATAAGGTAGAGCCATCCTTTTTCAAAATAAGACAAGGTGGCATATTGTATTCAGATAAATCTACAATAGACGCACCGTCATCAATTTTCAAAAGACCGCTGTTACGTAATTTTTCAACCTGTGCAGGCATTTTATCGGTATAAAAGCTTTCACCCTTATAGCTATCAAACTCGATTCCAAGCTGTTTATATGTTTTTTGATACTCCTTTAAGCTGATATCAACAAACCACTTCCAAAGCATAGTATTTGTCTCATCATTATGCTCAAGCTTAGTAAACTCATCACGAGCCTTTTGGGTAAGCGTTTCATCCTTTTCAGCTTCGCTATGAAACTTCACATATAATGAAACAAGCTCATCAACTCCGCCCGCTTCAACAGCTTCCTTACTACCCCAAAGATTGTAAGCAACTATTAATTTGCCGAACTGAGTGCCCCAGTCGCCCAAATAATTAATTCCAACGCAATCATAACCCTGAAATTCATGTAACATTTTCAAGGAATGACCGATTACAGTTGTCCCTAAATGGCCTATATGGAACGGCTTTGCTACGTTTGGTGAAGAATAATCGAAAACTGCAACCTTACCGTTACCGGAGCCATCAGAACCGTATTTGGCGCCTTGCTGCTCTATCTTAAGTAAAACGTTTTCAATTAAATAATTGTTGTCAACAAATATGTTTAAATATCCGTTTACGGCATCCACTTTTGAAACAATGTCGGATCTAAAGCATTCAGATATTTCCTTGGCAATAACAGGTGGAGCTTTTCTTAATATTCTGCTCAACTTAAAGCAAGGAAATGCTATATCGCCCAAATTTGAATCAGGTGGATATTCAAACATTGCTAATATATCATCTTTTGATAATGAAATATCGTTGGAAAGCTCTTTTAGACAAACGAGTAGCTCTGACGCAACGGTATTTTTAAAATTATACATATTTAACTTCCTTTTTATTCAGACTGAGATTCAACATGCTTGTCATGTAAAGCACGAATTTTTTGAACAGGGTTGAGTAATTCGCTGATAGATGCATCCTTATTGATTGTATCAATTATGTATGACACATATTTACTCATATTTACATCACAATACCATTCGCGAGAAAGAATTTCCTTTGTGTGATATGTTAAATTTGTTGCAAAAATTTTATCGAAAATGCCTTCTTCATATGCCTTATCAAATTTTTCAAGACCGTTGCAGAACAAAGCAAATGTAGCGAATACAAATACCCTCTTTGCTCCTCTTTCCTTTAATTGTAAAGCAACGTCTATCATTGAGTCACCGGATGAAATCATATCATCTACAACAATAACATCCTTGCCGGACAAGTCTCTACCAAGGTATTCGTGTGCTTCAATAGGATTCTTACCATCAACGATAATTGAATAATTACGTCTTTTGTAGAACATACCAAGCTCAATTCCCAGCACAGAAGCAATGTACATAGAACGTCCAATTGCACCTTCATCAGGAGAAACAACCATTAAGTTATCCTTATCAAGCTTTACGTCAGGAACGTTTCTAACCAAAGCCTTAAGCATTTGATATGTAGGTCTTACACTATCAAATCCATTTAAAGGAATAGCGTTTTGTACACGAGGGTCATGTGCATCAAAGGTAATTATGTTTGTAACTCCCATTGAAGTAAGCTCCTGCAAAGCAAGTGCGCAGTCAAGAGATTCACGGGCAGAACGCTTATGCTGTCTGCCTTCATATAGCATTGGCATAATAACGCTGATTCTTCTTGTTTTACCGCCGGTAGCCGCAATTACTCTTTTCAAATCCTGAAAATGGTCATCCGGACTCATTGGAACCTGCATACCGTACATTTTATATGTAACACCATAGTTAAAGCAATCAGAAATAATGTATAAGTCTAAGCCTCTCATTGATTCGTTAATCAACGCCTTTGCCTCACCTGAGCCAAATCTCGGACACTGTGCGCTAACAACAAAGGAATTTTCACTTCCTCTTATTTGCTTTAAGTAATTATCAACTTGAGCGGTAAACTCCTCACAGCCTCTCATACCAATAACCTTTAATTCACCGTTAAAATTCATCATAACCCCCATATTTCTACTGTTAAATTATTTTGTTACCGTAATTTTAGCTATTACATCAGATTTATCTGGATCTATCCCCTTTGCAAGAACCAAATTAAGTGCAATTAATTGCATTGCAATAGCCAAAACAAATGGAATTGTATATTCACATTCTGTACTGTTGATTTTAATATTATGTGTTCCCAACAAAAGCTCTTCTTTATCGGAAATAACCACAATATTTGCCCCTACAGTTTTTAATTTTTCGATCATTTTGATTGCGTCATTTTCCATAACTCCGCTCTGAGCTAAAACAATAGCCAAATCATTATTATGTAATTGAGCAACCGGACCGTGATAAAAGTC
This sequence comes from Clostridia bacterium, assembly GCA_017461055.1. Lineage (GTDB taxonomy): Bacteria > Bacillota > Clostridia > Oscillospirales > CAG-272 > RGIG2000. The sequence continues at coordinate 10,747 of JAFTZI010000181.1, forward strand.
TGAGATAGGATATCCCTTAACCTTCATTTTATTAGTTTCTAATATTTTCAATGCGCCCTCAAGCGCGATAGAATATGTAAGACCTCTTCCAAGAACCACACACTCTTTGTATTCTAAAAGATTTTCAACTAACGCGCTAATCTTTTGAGGTAGCTCATCCAAAGCCTCACCAATATGTTTTGGCACTTCACAAAGAGAAGAAATCAAATTAGAATCTCCACTCCATTCAGCACATAAAAGTGCCAACAAGTACATCTGTGCAGTAAAGGTTTTTGTTGCTGCTATGCTCTTTTCTTCATTTGCATTGCAATATAGATGATATTTTGCAGTATTTGCAATTAAAGAGCCTTCGTTGTTAGTAATCGCGAGGGTGGTCATTCCCTGCTCGTTAGCACTCATTAAGACAGCATTAACGTCTTCTGCCCTTCCTGATTGAGAAACACCTATAACCAAAGAATTATTGAAGTTAATCTTTGTTCCATACTGTGTAAATACAGAAGGCAAAGCAAGAGTACAAGGTACACCTAAAACAATTCCAAATAAATACTGAGCATATATACAAGCATGGTCAGAAGTACCACGTGCAACAAAATATATATTGTTGATTTTTTTTGATTTAATTTCATTAACAAGACTATGTAAAACAGCCTTGTTTTTTTCTTTAAGAGAAGAAAGCACCAAAGGCTGTTCTCTAATTTCTTTCTCAAGATTAATCATAAAATTAGTCATTACCTCTTTGATAAAACTTGCTTTTCATATTCTTTAATTTCACTCATCCAAGAATAGCCGGTTGGCACTCCGCATTCAAGACAATATTTTTGCCAAACAGCAGTAAATGGATAAGACTTTAATGTTTCAAGCAAAGCAAGACGTGAGGTATAATCCATCTCAACTTCATATTTTTTCAAAAGCTCAGTTGGCTCAAGCAATGCATACAATAAAGCCTTTTGCAGATTTCTTGCTCCAATAGTCCAAGCAGCTACTCTATTAATACTTGCATCAAAGAAATCAAGACCGATAAGAATTCTGTCAAGCTCATTGCTTCTGATAATTTCTTGTGCAATTGCCTTTAGTTCATCGTCGAAGATTACAACATGGTCACTATCCCATCTAACAGGACGTGAAACATGAAGAAGAAGTCCCGGTGTAAACTGTAAAGCAGTACTGATTTTGTCAGAAATTACTTCAGTCGGATGGAAGTGTCCTGCATCAAGGGTTAAATATTGACCCTTCTTTGCACAATAGCCTAAATAGAAATCATTTGAACCAATTGTACAGCTTTCAGCACCTATACCAAATACCTTACCCTCAAGAGATGCGATATTGTATTTAGGATCGACAGGAACAGAAAAAATTTGGTCTAAAGAATCTTCAAGTCTTTCTCTATATCCTTTTCTGTCAACAGGAATATCCTTAAATCCATCAGGAATCCAATAGTTACTTGCGCAAACCTGTCCCATTTCCTTACCAATGTATTCAGCTATCTTGCGTGTAGCAATCACATGGTCAATCCAGAACTTACGAATTTTTTCGTCATGGTGGCTGAGCGTAAAACCATCTTCAGAAAGAGGATGAGAAAAACAGGTTGGGTCTAAGTTTACACCGTATCCTTTTTCCTTTGCCCACTTAATCCAAACATCGTAATGCTCCGGCTTAATTTGATCTCTCGGAACCGTTTCACCCTTATTATCTAAATAAATAGCATGTAAACAAATTTTCTTTTTACCTGGAATTAATGATGCTGCTTTGTCAAAATCTGCCTGTAATTCTTCAATATTACGTGCAGCACCCGGATAGTTACCTGTAGTTTGAATACCGCCTGTTAAAGGACCTTTGCTTTCAAAGCCCTTAACATCATCACCTTGCCAGCACTGAATAGAAATCGGAATATTCTTAAGCTTCTCAATAACTGCGTCGGTATCAATACCAAACTCAGCATAAGCTTTTTTTGCTAATTCATACATTTCATTAATATTTTCCATATTACACCTCTTTACAAATGCTTAAATATCTACCATAAGCTTCATCCCACGCATCAAAGTGGTTAGCCTCATAAACCTTAACATCGAATGAATCTCTAATGATTTCTCTTGCCTCGCTAATGTCTTTAATTTCGCCTGCAGCAATAGTTTGCATAACAATGTTACCAATTGCAGTAGCTTCTACAGGACCGGCATATACAGTTCTATCAGACGCATCAGCTGCCCATTGACACAAGATTTTTTCCTTAGTACCGCCACCAACAATGTTGATAGAATTGTACTTTTTGCCAGTCATGCTTTCTATGCTCTCTATTGTGTGTCTGTAACACAAAACAAGACTTTCGAAAATACAACGAACAATTTCTCCAACGGTTTGAGGAACATATTGATTTGTCTTTTGACAAAATTCTCTTATTCTGCCCGGCATATCTCCGGCAGGTGAAAATAATGTATCGTTAGGATCAATAAAGCAAGCAAATGGCTTAGCCTGTAAAGCAAGCTCAGTAAGCTCATCAAAAGAATACACAGCGCCTTCTCTTTTCCATTGTCTTCTTGATTCCTGTTCAAGCCAAAGACCCATAATATTTTTGAGGAAACGGATTTTCCCTCCGGCTCCGCCTTCATTAGTGAAGTTGTAACGCATTGACTCTGCATTAATTACAGGCTCATCGTTCTCAACGCCCATTAGTGACCAAGTACCGCTACTTATGTAAACAAAATCATCTCCACGCTTAGCAGGCACAGCTATAACTGCACTGGCGGTATCGTGAGCGGCAATGTTTACAACATTAGCCTTTATATCACCAAGCTCTGATATCAAAGCCGGTGTCAATTTACCAATTTTATGTCCCGGCATTACAATTTCTGAAAATAAACCTTCTCTTATACCAAATTTAGATAAAAGCTCCTTAGAAATTGTTCTCTTTTTGGCATCAAGAACAGCACCGGTTGAAGCAATTGTATATTCTGTAAACTTTTGACCGGTTAAAAAATAATTCAAAAGGTCAGGTGTAAACAAAAGTCTTTCGGCATTTTCAACGATATATGGTCTATCACGTAAATCAGCAGCCAACTGATAGATAGTGTTGAAATTCATTGTTTGAATTCCGGTAATACCATATAACTCTTCAAAAGGAACGGTTTTAAAAGCATATGGCTGTATGCCATCTGTTCTCGCGTCACGGTAATGATATGGATTAGCCATCAAAGCACCGTTTTTATCAATGTATCCATAGTCAACACCCCAAGTATCAATACCGATACTCGCAATATCTTTATCCTCTGACAAAGCACATTTTGAAATTGATGTTTTGATTTCATGGAAAATTCTTAATATATCCCAGTTAAAACTGCCATTAGTATTTACCGGCTCGTTTGGAAAACGATGATTCTCATTAATTTCGAATTTCTTTCCATCAAATGAACCAACTATTCCACGTCCACTCGATGCGCCAAGGTCAATGGCGAGCATTTTTAATTTTGACATAACTATTTCCTTTCAAAGTAAATATAACGCTTAGAAACGACACAAGCTTATCGCTAATATTATACCAATGGAGCTATAGAATTGCAAGAGTTTTCTTAAAAATATTATAATATTACTTGAGTTCAATTACAGTGACTCCAAAGTCACCCTCACCATATTCTCCATTTCTGTATTTTTTAATCCTATGATCCTTTCGGAAAAATTCCCAAAGTCCTTTTCGTAAAGCTCCTGTACCCTTTCCGTGAACTATAGTCACGCTTTTAACGCCAAACATAAGTGCTTCATCTAAATACTTGTCAACATCAAGCCAAGCGTCCTCAATATTCTTTCCTCTTACGTCACAAGAAGGAGAAAACTCCTTTGTAACAAATTGCTTTTGCTTGGTTGTTATGACGGTTTTAGACTCAGTTGCCTTTGGCTTATCGGTAATTAAGACTAAATTTTTAATATTGGTTTTTGTTTTTAATACTCCGGATTGAACAAAAGCATTGCCATTTTTATCCGGATTTTCTAAAAGAACTCCCTCTGTTCCGAAATTTCTTAACAAAACTCTGTCACCCTTAACTAATTCACGTGGTAAAACATAAGTTTCATCAATTTCTTCAACGGGATTATATATATCATCAGCAGAAGACAGCTTTGATCTCAAATCTTTCTTTAAAGCGGAATACTTACTTGAAAAATCCTTTGAATCCTTTTCTTTTTGAATTTTATCAAGCTTTGTAAATACAAACTCTGCACTTGCCTTAGCACCCACTATCATTTGACGAGCTTTTTCGAGCATTTTTTCGCTTTCGCTCTCAGCTATACTTAGCTTTTCCCTTAGTTCCGTTTCAGCTTGACGCCTAAAAGCTTCAAATTCTTCTCTGGATTTCTTCTCACGGCTTCTTTCTTTCTCCAATTGCAAGCGTGTGTTTTCCAAGCGTTCAATAACAGCCTCGAAGCTTCTCGTGTCATCTGAAATCAATTCATTTGCACGTTCTATCAAATCATTTGGAATACCAAGCTTTTGAGAAATCAAAAAAGCATTAGATTTACCGGGAGAACCAATAATTAGCTTATACGTAGGCTTCAAGGTATTTATATCAAATTCACACGAAGCATTAGAAACACCTTCAGTATTCAACGCAAAGGCTTTTAGCTCTGCATAGTGCGTTGTAGCCACGCAAAGAGCTTTCTTTTCAAGTATCCTCTCAAGAATTGACTGTGCAAGAGCGGCTCCTTCTATAGGGTCAGTACCTGCACCCAACTCATCAAACAGCACAAGTGAATTACGTGTGGAATTATCTAAGATTTTAACTATAGAGACCATATGAGATGAAAATGTTGACAAGGATTGCTCGATGCTTTGCTCATCTCCTATATCCGGAAAAACTCCATCAAATATGCAAACGTTAGCACCGTCACATGGCAACTGTAAGCCCGCTTGTGCCATTAACACAAACAATCCCAATGTTTTCAATGAGACAGTTTTACCGCCGGTATTCGGTCCGGTAATAATCAACATATCATAGTTGTTACCTAAGTATATATTAATCGGGACAACGGTTTTATTGTCCAATAAAGGATGTCTTGCTCTATCATAAGAAACAAAACGTTTATCGGTAAATGCAGGCCTTATCGCATTCATTTTATACGATAGCTCAGAACAAGCAAAATAAAACGCAATCTCAGTTATGTTTCTGTAATTCGAAGAAATCTGCATAGCAAAGTCTGCAATTTGCTGAGAAAAGTCAGCCAAAATCCTTTCAATTTCTGCTGACTCCTCGCCCATTAAAGTTCTTAACTCATTGTTTGCTTCAACCACAGCCAACGGCTCAATAAACAGAGTTGCTCCTGTGCCGGAAGTATCATGAACCAATCCCTTTATGTCATTTTTATCCTCAGATTTGACAGGTAAAACATATCTACCGTTACGCATTGTAACCAAGGACTCTCTCAAGTGCTTAGATTTTTCGCCAACCAAATAGCTTTGAAGTACCTCACGTATTCTATTTGTCTGATACCTAATTTTTCGCCTAATGTCAGCAAGACTCGGACTTGCATCGTCAGCAATCAAGTCCTCACCGATAATAGCTTTGTAAATCTTTGTTTCTAATGTCTTATTTGGCACTAATCTTTCAAATATTTCAGAAAGAAGACAGGGCTTGATTGCATCTGTATGAATGTATTCAAGAAGCAAGCGCGACGTATGGAGCACCGATGCTACATCAAGAATTTCACGAGCGGAAAGAATAGAATTTTTCTCAGCCTTTTCCACAACATCTAAAATTTCAGGAACATTGTTGAAGGAAGGGGCACCCTTGATTCCTGACATCGCCTTGGCATTATCAGTCAATTCTTGCCTACGTAACACTGTCTCCTTATTTGACGACGGAAGCAAGGACAATGCTCTTTTTTTAGCACCTTCCGTTTGCGCAAAAGAAGATAGCATATTCAATATTTTATCGAACTCAAGTATTCTTATAGACTTTTCTAAATTTAACATGCGTCTCCTCAAATTAATAAAGATTTGTAAAAATCAAGAGAATAAAATCCTCTCTCCAAATGATTTAATAGATATTTTTCAGCTACATCAAAAAAGCTTGTCCACTCATCATTATCAATGTTGAAGGAAAGAACTCTTTCTTGTTTTGAAAAAACTATGTAATTAATTGCATCAACTATTGCCCTTGACACAATTAAAATGGGTTTATTTAATCCTTTTTCATAAAATGGATTATTTTCTACAGAAAAGTTATGACTTGCTTTACAGCTTTCGCATGTAATAATACCATCTATGATATCGAAATAATACGAACCTGCATTGTGGATATGACAAATACTACATCCTTCTAAATCAGGAGAAAAACCAAGCTCAGCAGCGATTCTTATTTCAAACACGGAACGAATAACCTCAAGAGGCTTTAAATCCTTTGAAATTGCATATAGCATATTCAGCGTTAGACGTAAAATCTCATCATCATTATTTCCTTCTTGGGTAACATCATTTACAATATCGCATAAATATGTAGCTAAAGCTAGCTTAAGAATGTCATTCCTGATATCATAATAGCTTTCAATTAAATCACTATCAGTAATAAAATAGTAATTGCCTCTTTTTCTTAATCCAAACGAAGCGAAGGAAAATAATTGGCAACTGGGCATATGACGATTTCTTACGCTTTTAGCGCCTTTAGCAACAACAATTACTTTGCCATATCTTTCAGTAAGTATGGTCAACAGCTTATCATTTTCGCCTAAATCTCTTTCTGCAATAACTAAACCATTCTGTTTAATTTCGGTCATTTCAAATCCTTTAAATTATATCCAAGATTATTTAAATTCAATGTGCTGTCGCGCCATTTTTCTTTAACCTTAACCCAAAGATTAATATATACCTTAACACCAAAAAATCTTTCTAAATCTTCTCTTGCATATGTTCCGATTCTTTTCAAGGTTTCACCGTTCTTGCCAATTATAATGCCCTTGTGTGATGCCTTTTCACAGTATATATCTGCACGCACCCGAATAATTGAGCCATCATCCTTAAATTCTTCGATGGCAACAGCCGTACCGTGTGGAATTTCATCACTTAAAGTTCTTAAAATCTTTTCCCTAATCGTTTCAGCAACGATGCTTCTTTCAGGCTGGTCTGTAATTATATCCTCAGGGAAGAACCAATCACTTTCAGTTAAAAACTTTTCACATTCCTCTATAACGTCATCAATTCCTTGACCCTTAGAAGCACAGGTAGGAACAACAGCATCAAATTTATAGTATTCATAGTATTGTGATATTGTTTTAGCAATTTGCTCAGGGTTTGACATATCGGTTTTATTCAAAACGAGAATTGACGGAAGATGTGATGCCTTTATTCTTTCAATTATATCCTTTTCAATTTCACCGGGAGCATAGCACACATCCGCAATCAAAATAACAGCATCAGAGTTACCAATAGACGAACCGGACGCAGCAAGCATATACTCGCCAAGCTTTGTTCTGGGCTTTTGAAAGCCGGGGGTGTCTAAAAATACAATTTGATTTTCACCCTTTGTATAAATACCGGTAATTCGGTTTCGGGTAGTTTGCGGCTTTGAAGAAACAATCGCAATCTTTTCACCTAATATTGCATTGAGCAAGGTGCTTTTACCAACATTTGGTCTTCCTACAATAGCTATAAAAGAAGTTTTTCTCATTAAAATCCTATTATCTCCATAATTTCTTTTTGTTTTCTGAACATTTCGTCTTCATCCTCTTGTGAGGTTTCATGGTCATATCCAAGTAAGTGAAGTGTTGAATGAACCGTTAAAAAAGCAACCTCATGATAAATGCTATGACAAAGATGATATCCTTGAACAGCTGCTCTTTGAAGTGAAATAACTATATCTCCAAGAGGCAATGTATTAAGGTCAAGAGCATCGTTAAAATCCTCAAACATTGGAAACGATAGTACATCCGTTGCAGAATTTTTATTTCTGTACTGTTTATTTAATTCCTGTATTTGTTCATTATCTGTAAAAGTAACAGACACCTCTGTGTCCCTATCAAAGCCTTCATATATCAAGGTGTTAAAAATGGCTTTACGCACAATAGCCCTCATAGCCACTCTGACTTCGTAAATATCTTGTTCGTCTTTAAAATCAACAGTTAAATTCATTTTTTATTTCCTTTATTTTGTTTAAATCTTTCAGTTTCATATTTTTCATAAGCTACAATAATTTTTTGTACAAGCTTATGTCTAACGACATCTTTTTCATTAAAGGTATGGATAGCGATACCATCAATATTCTTTAAAATTTTTACAGCCTCAGCAAGTCCGCTTTTTTTACCGTCCGGCAAGTCGGTTTGCGACAAATCTCCCGTAACCACAACCTTAGAATTAAATCCAATTCTTGTAAGAAACATCTTCATCTGTTCTTGCGTGGTGTTTTGTGCCTCGTCTAAAATGATAAATGAATCGTCAAGAGTACGTCCGCGCATATATGCCAAGGGAGCAATCTCAATAATTTGGCGTTCCATATACTTCAAGCATGTTTCATTTCCGAGCATTTCGTATAGTGCATCATATAACGGACGCAAGTATGGATCTATTTTACTTTGTAAATCACCGGGCAAAAAGCCAAGACGTTCACCTGCTTCAACTGCAGGTCTTGTTAAAATAATTCGACTGATTTCTTTGTTTCTCAATGCTTTTACTGCCATAGCAACAGCCAAAAAGGTTTTTCCTGTACCCGCAGGGCCAACGCCTAATGTAACAGTATTGTTTTTAATGCAGCTTACATATCTTTGTTGACCGATAGTTTTGGCTTTAATTGGTCTGCCCTTTGCACTAACACAAAAGCAATTATCATCTAATTCGTTCAGCTCATTAGTTCTTTTGTCTTGTACCATAGAAATAACATAGTCAACAGTCTGGTCTGTTATAACACTGTTCATTTCTGTCATTTTGTTTAGGTACATTAAAACCTCATAAGCCCCATTGACACCTTCACTATCTCCGGTTATCGTTATGCTATCACCAATTTCATTATTCGAAGGTCGATTAATGATTTTAACATTGAAGGTGTTCTCTATTGCATTTATATTTGAATCAAAAGCTCCAAAAATAGAACTGGTTGCATTAGGTGAAGATGTGTTTAAAGTTTTTTCAGCCATAAAGCCTCCAAAATGAATTTTATTCGGTTAGGAAATACTCCTTTTCAATAGCAATATCCTCCAAGCAATATAGCTCACAATCCAAGTAAAAGTAATCACCATCAAAATGAACATTGATTTTTTTAGAAATCAACTCCGAGTCCTTTAGCTGAATGTCCATCTGCTTTCTAAGCTCACTAAAAGCCGAGTCTGCAATTTGAGACTTAGTATAACATACATCCTCTAAAAAATATTCATAGTATGTAGTGGTGATTATTTCAACAGGTATATCAGATATACCTAAAAGGCTTATATTTTCCTTCTTTTCTATTGTATCATAAAACCCATCAGGATTTCTATACTTTATTGAAAAATTTAGAGGAAAATTATATATTTTATAGCATTTTTTATTAATAACATTACCGGTATACGTTTTTATTGTTTCTTTAAAGGGGAGCTTTATATTAATTTCTTTGTTAATGTATGCCATTACCTCCCCATCGGCTGACTCATATCTAACTCCCTGAGACTGAGAATTAATAACACCGCTAATTAGTACGTCTCCTTTTTTTACTATATCTCCCGAAGAAACAATTTTTTTACCGTTCTTTACAAAAACTGATGCTATATATCCATCATATTTTGCAACAATGTTAGCATAGCTTGGCTCTTTTTTTTCAGCGATTTTTTCCTTCTCCTTAACCTTTACTGTAGCTATTGTACCATTAATGTTTACAGAAACCCAAGAAAGCTCTTCACTGTTCAATAAAATCTTATTATGAAGGTTATCGTAATCTATTTTAGGTATGAATGTACCTAAAGTTAATCCTGCATTTTGTAATTCACATAAAATATCCTCATCAGCAACATTGTGATTTCCTTCAATATCGATTTTCCAAACAAAATTTGAGGAAACCGTAAGTATCATTACCGAAATTAACAGACCTATCAGAATTCCCCATCTGTGTTTTAAATTCTCCGCTATTTTTAAGATTCCGGGAATTTCTACAACTTTTACACTAATTCCATAATCATCAAATAGCTTTCTTATTTCTTTAATTTGTTTTTTAGGTATAAGAATTTCTAATTCTCTGTTTTCATTAACTCCACTTTCTAAACAAGAAAAATTTCCGTTAACTATTAAGCTTATCGCTTTGTTTTTATCATTTGACGAAATGATAAGCTTATTATAAGAAAAAAGCTTCTTCATAAATCTACACACTCTATGCTATACGTATATATTGTTCCCCTGATGCTTACCCTTCCTTCAGAAAATGTTAACATAGATAATGAACTGCCGGTAATTTTGAGTAAATAGCTTTTTGTGTGAATTATTATTTCATCAGTTTCATACTTTTTAATTCCAATGCACCCATCAATGCTTGCCAATGTATTTCCGACAATTTGAACAGTTGGCACGGCTGCAATCCCCTCTAACGGTATATCAAATTTTTCGGATAAAATCTGGCCTATATTCTTTTTAATCATTATATTAACCTCAAAACTCATATAATTAACTAATTAAATTTTATGAAATGGAGGTGAATATCATAACTTCAAAGCTTAAGAATACAATCATTTTTCTTTCACTGTTTTTTTGCTTCGCAACCTTTTTTGTAAACAGCAAAGCAATGACCGAAAATATTATAAGCACAATGCTGTTTTGTTTTAACAAATTAATTCCAAGCATTTTCCCATCAATGATAACTGCCTCAATTTTTGCTTGTTATTATTCGTCAAAGAACAACAAACAGCAAAAGAAATTTTTAGGCATTGATAAACAATATTTTTCAATTATCGTTCCTGCTTGGATTAGTGGATTCTTGATAGGACCTAAAATTTTAAGTAAGAACGCAAGTCAAAGTGATATTACCGATTATGTAATAATTACCTCAAATGCCGGAATTGGTTTTGTAGCATCTCTTGTCGGCATTACTTTATGGAATAATATATTTTTTGGACTTTATCTGTATGGAATTCAAATTGCCCTTTCTATAGCGTTATTTAATTTAACAAAGAAAAATCACACTAAAACCCTTGAAATGAATTTCACTCACAAGCCTGCACTGACAGTAATTACAGATTCGATAAGTCAAAGTACAAAAACTATGCTTGATATATGCGGATTTACTGTATTCTTTTCAGTAGTCAGATTTTCCATATTTGCATTAATAAAAGTTAAAGAAAATAGTGTGTTCTACATCATTATTTCCTCTTTACTTGAAATATCCAACGGTGTTTTAATATCGTCAACCAATGCTAATAATTCACTCGCAGGTTTTTTTACAGGCTTTTGCATTGGATTCGGAGGTATATGCATAATTACCCAAACACTTTCTATGTGTGAAAATAAAATCTGCGCATCAAAATTCTTTATCGTTAAATTTATTCAAGGCATAATATGTGGTATTTTCTCTTTACTATACGTAAAGATTTTCAGTCTTTGCGCTACCAATTCAGTGTTCACCAGCTTATCATATGATACAGGTATTAATTCAATAATTATTAATTGTATTTTCATTTTCCTGTTACTGAATTACATAAAAAAATCAATTTTTAAACATATTTAATAATTTTGTATTGATTTTTAATCAAAAAAAACTTATAATAACATTAGAATTTTTTGAAAGGAGATAACGTTATGGACGCAGGTGCTGTCAGTAACCCTCGAGGGCAATATATTTATTTTGAATGCGTTTATAACGCTATTTTAAAATAATTTATATGCCTCTCTATTTTTAATCATAGGAGGTAAATATGGAAGAAATAAAAGATATAAGCTTAAAAATTGATTTTTTGTTAGAATCTCATGATTACTATTCTATCAAGGAATTAATTAAGGAAATGGAACCCGCTGATCTTTCAGTTATATTTGAAGAATTCCCACAAAGAATTGCAACGTTATATAGGCTATTGCCCAAGGACTTAGCCGCTGAAACCTTTGTAGAAATGGAAAGTGAACTTCAAGAAAAGCTTCTTGTTCAATTAACAGATAGTGAAATGAAAGAAGTTATGGCAGAGCTATATATCGACGATACCGTTGATATCATTGAGGAAATGCCTGCCAATGTCGTAAAGCGTATGCTTTCAAGCTCAGATCCTGAAACAAGAAAAATCATTAATGATATATTAAAATATCCGGCTGATTCTGCAGGTAGCCTAATGACTACCGAATACGTTTGCTTGGACGAAGATATAACTGTGGAGGATGCGCTTAAGCGAATCAGACGTACAGGTGTAGATAAAGAAACTATTTATACATGCTATGTTACCAAGCCTGACAGAACCTTGCTCGGCTATATAACCGCAAAAAAACTACTTTTATCAGATGATGACCTCGTAATATCAAATATTATGGAAACAAGCATTATTTTTGTTAACACTCACGAGGACAAGGAAATCGTTGCTAAGGAAATGAGTAAGTATGACCTTTTAGCCCTTCCTGTTGTAGACAATGAAAATCGTTTGGTCGGCATTATTACCGTTGACGACGCTATTGACGTTATTGAGGAAGAGGCCACCGAGGATATTGAAAAAATGGCTGCTATTATACCTTCCGACAAGCCTTATTTGTCAACAAGTCCTTTTGAAATATGGAGAAATCGAATTCCGTGGCTTATTCTTCTTATGCTTACGTCTACCTTTACAAGCCAAATTATCACATCCTTTGAAAGTAAGCTTGCAAGCTGTGTTGTCTTAACAGCCTTCATTCCAATGATAATGGGTTCAGGCGGAAATGCAGGTGGACAAACCTCTGTTACAATTATTCGTGGATTGGCAATAGAAGAAATTAATTTGAAAGATATTTTTAAAATTCTGTTCAAAGAATTAAGAGTTTCTGTTCTCTGTGGCACAGCTCTTGCACTGGCTACATTTGCCAAAATGATGCTAATTGATAATTTGCTCTTGCAAAATAAAGCTGTTACAATAAATATTGCTATCGTAGTTAGCTTTACTCTTATTGTTACAATAGTCGTAGCTAAATTAGTAGGCTGCCTGCTTCCACTCATTGCAAAGCGTTTAGGACTCGACCCTGCAGTAATGGCAAGTCCTTTTATTACAACAATTGTTGATGCGCTTTCACTTCTTATTTACTTAGGAATTGCCACGGCTTTAATTCCTGGCTTAAATTAAGACCGATTTTTCGCAATACCATTAAGTTAAGAAAATCGACCTACTTCGAAAGAGGTAGGTCTTTTTTTATTAAAAAAATCAAAAAATATCAAAAAAGACTTGACAAATGAGATAAAATGTGCGGTCGCCCCTATCAACGAAAAAATGAGTTGA
>JAFTZI010000182.1 GCA_017461055.1 Clostridia bacterium
ATATGAAACGTATTCCTTGGTTTTCCACCATTCGTAAAACAGGTTATGGCAGGAGCCGTTGTCCCAAAGCGCCTTTGCCTCGTTAAAGCCATTGGCTGTTGTTTCGTAAATACAAAGTGCATCCTGGGTTGCCGCCTCCGCTATTGATTTTTGTAAATCCGAAATAGAGCATTTATAAAACGCAACCTCGGAAAAGTGAATAAAGGACAAGGTTCGGCTTCGTCCTACGTTTGAGCTTGCGGATGCTATGCGCCAAGAGGAATTAAGCTTGTCGAAAAACAGCTCGTTGACGGAGTTGAATTTCTCCTTCGGCTTCAGAATTTGCGGCAGATCGTTGTACATAGCCTTTGCCTTATCGGTAAAAATCGCCTTTGTATTGTCGTCCCTGTCCGCAACGGTAAAGCCCGAAAAGTTCCTTCTGACTATTGCAAAGGAAAGCTGAATTGCAGTAATTAATGTGGTAAAGCCCTGCTGCCGTCCCTTTAGTATAAAAAAGGGTTTTTGCCGACCCAGTGTCTCGATTTTGACAATAAAGTCATTTTGAACCTCGTTTAAAAAGAAGGGAACAGTCCTTCTTTTTTTGTCTACAACGCTAAAGCAGCACTCGATTAACAGGTATGGCCTTTGAAACACCTGATTTCGTAAATCCGACTCGACAAGAATTTTTCTTGCTATTGCCTCTGTCAGTTCCTTGTCCCTGTCTAAATCCTCGTTTTGAGCCCACAGCCTTTTTCGTTTTTCAATCATCTCCTGTATTGTTAATGCTCTCACCCTCTTTCTTAGTACCTGATTAAGCTTTGCTCGGCACACTGTGGCTACATTATTGCATAAAAAAAGCGGTGCTGTCTGTCCGTCTTTTGTGTGTTTTTTAGATTTTTTTCTTGTGGGTGGTCTTATTTTTTGATTTTTCTTGACATAGTTATTATAAAATGTTATACTTTATTAAATTAAAGCAAAGGGAGATTTAAAAAATGAAGGCTGTTGTAACTGTTATAGGTAAGGACTCTGTTGGTATTATTGCAGAGGTTAGCGCAGAGTGTGCTAAGCACAATGCTAATATTGTTGATATTACTCAAAGCGTTCTTAAGGACTATTTTGCTATGATTATGCTTGTTGAAATTGACAATATGAAAACTGAATTCTCTTCCTTCCAAAAGGAGCTTGGCGCTCTTGGCGAAAGAAAGGGTCTTGATATACGCGCTATGCACGAGGACATCTTTAACTCAATGCATAGAATATAAGGAGCGATGGCATGCTGAATATAAACGATATTCTTGAAACTGTAAATATGATTAAGCAGGAAAACCTTGATATCCGTACCATTACTATGGGTATTTCATTGTTTGACTGCATAAGTGACGACCAAAAAAAGCTTGAAAGTAAGGTTTACGATAAGATTACAAAAAGCGCTGAAAATCTTGTTAAAACCGCTATCGACCTTGAAAATACCTACGGTATTCCGATTATTAATAAGCGTGTTTCCGTAACTCCTATGGCGCTTGTTGGAGCTAACTGCGACAAGGACGGCTTTGTAAGGCTTGCGCAGGTTATGGAAAGAGCTGCTGACACACTCGGCATTAACTTTATCGGCGGCTTTGGCGCATTGGTGCAAAAGGGTATGACAAGAGGAGCTCAAAACTTAATTGAGTCAATTCCCGAGGCTCTTGCTACCACAAATAAGGTTTGCTCCAGCATTAACGTTGCATCTACCAAGGCAGGTATTAATATGGATGCAGTTAAGAAAATGGGCGAAATTATGAAGGAAACAGCTTATCTTACAAGAGATAGAGACTCTATCGGCTGTGCTAAGCTTGTTGTTTTCTCCAATATTCCCGAGGACAATCCCTTTATGGCAGGCGCTATGCACGGTATGGGCGAGCCCGAAACCGTTATAAATGTAGGTGTTTCCGGTCCGGGTGTTGTTGCCTCTGCAATTAAGCGTGAGGGAGAGTGCGATTTTTCACATCTTGCCGATGTTATTAAGAAAACTGCATTTAAGATTACAAGAGTAGGCCAGTTAATTGCCTATGAAGCATCAAAAAGACTTAACACCCCATACGGTATAATTGATTTGTCCTTGGCTCCAACGCCTGCTGTTGGTGACTCCGTTGCTCATATTCTTGAAAATATGGGTCTTGAAAAATGCGGATGTCACGGAACAACCGCCGCACTTGCTATGCTTAACGATGCGGTTAAAAAGGGCGGAGTTATGGCATCCTCTCACGTTGGCGGCTTAAGCGGCGCATTTATTCCTGTTTCCGAGGATGCGGGAATGATTTCGGCAGCCGAGTGCGGCGCGCTTTCCATTGAAAAGCTTGAGGCTATGACCGCTGTTTGCTCCGTTGGTCTTGATATGATTGCGGTGCCGGGAGATACAAGCGCATCAACCTTAAGCGGCATTATTGCTGACGAAATTGCTATTGGCGTAATCAATAATAAAACTACCGCTGTTCGCTTAATTCCCGTATACGGTAAGGGCGTGGGCGAGAGTGTGGAGTTTGGCGGACTTTTAGGTCACGCACCTATAATGAAGCTGAGCGATTACTCCTCTGATGAGTTTATTGCAAGGGGTGGACGTATTCCTGCTCCTATTCATAGCTTAAGAAACTAAAACGAGGTGATTTTATGAAAAATTTAGATACTATTTGCGTTCAAGGCGGCTACACTCCAAAAAGCGGTGAGCCAAGAGTTGTGCCGATTGTACAAAGCACAACCTACGCATACGAAACAGCAGGGGAAATGGCTGACCTTTTTGATTTGAAGGCTGATGGCTATTTCTATACTCGCTTGGCTAACCCAACGGTTGATGCCTTTGAAAAGAAGCTTTGCCAGCTTGACGGTGGCTCATGTGCTGTTGCAACAGCTTCGGGTATGAGCGCTACCTTGCTTGCTATTTTAAATATTTGCGGCGCAGGAGATAACATTGTTTCTTCACGCGCAATTTATGGCGGCAGCTACAATTTATTTTCCGTTACCTTGCCAAAATACGGTATAAAGTGCCGCTTCTTTGACCCAGATGCGTCAAAGGAAGAGATTGAAGCTCTTGTTGACGAAAGAACAAAGGTTATTTTTGCGGAAACCGTAGCAAATCCAACCATTGTTGTTACAGATTTTGAAAAGCTGAGCCGAATTGCCAAGGAAAACAAGGTTATTTTTATGGTAGATAACACACTTGTAACACCTGTTTTGTGCAGACCTCTTGATTTTGGCGCTAATGTTGTTGTATATTCATCCTCAAAATACCTTGACGGACATGCTGTTGCCCTTGGTGGCTGTATTGTTGACGGCGGTAACTTTGACTTTACCGCGACAAACAGATACGAGGAGTTTTTAAAGCCTGACGAAAGCTATCACGGACTTGTATATGCAAGCCTTGGCAAAACAGCCTTTGGCGTAAAATGCAGAGTACAAATGATGCGTGACCTTGGCGCTATGATGAGCCCACAAAATGCTTTCTTAACTAACTTGGGTATGGAAACCCTTGCCTTAAGAATGGAAAGACACTCCGAAAATGCTAAGAAGGTTGCGGAATATTTGTCCAAGCACCCCCAGGTAGAGTGGGTTAAGCACCCATCGCTTGAAAGCGACCCATATCACGCATTGGCTATGAAATATATGCCTAAGGGTCAGGGCGGTATGATGAGCTTTGGCGTAAAGGGCGGCTCACAAAAGGCATCCGAGTTTATGGAAAAGCTTAATATGATTACAATAGTTACCCACGTTGCCGATGCAAGAAGCTGTGTTTTACACCCCGCTTCCACCACACACAGACAGCTTTCATCCGCTGACCTTGAGGCTATCGGCATTGCTGACAACCTTATTCGCCTATCTGTGGGTATTGAAAATTCACAGGATATTATTGATGACATTGAACAGGCACTTGCAAGCATTTAACAGAAGTAATACCCGGTTAAACCACAATTTTATACAGTAAATCCGGTCTTGCACTGCTAAAAAGTGACCATACGTGTCGATAAAATGAAATTCAGGAGGCTAAAATGCCAATTATAATTCCACAGGACATTCCTGCTTACGCTACCCTTGAAAAGGAAAATATTTTCGTTATGGAAAGCGAAAGAGCAATGACACAGGATATTCGTCCTATTGAAATTGCAATTCTCAATTTAATGCCCACGAAAATAGAGACCGAAACACAGCTTATAAGACTTCTTTCCAACTCACCCTTGCAGATTAAGGTAACGCTAATCGGTACGGAGAGCTATGTGGGAACACATACCTCGCTTGGCCACTTGCAGAGGTTTTATAAAACCTTCTCCGAGGTTAAGAACAGACACTTTGACGGTATGATTATCACAGGCGCTCCTGTTGAAACCTTAGCCTTTGAAGAGGTTAAGTACTGGAAGGAGCTTACTGAAATATTTGAATTTGCCGAGAAGAACGTGCAAAGCACAATATTTATTTGCTGGGGCGCACAGGCTGCCTTGCATTATTACTACGGACTTGATAAGCAACCCTTGAACAAAAAGCTCTTTGGAGTGTTCAAGCACAAGAAATTTGTTAAGTTCGACCCAATCTTAAAGGGCACAGACGAGGAGTTTTACATTCCTCACTCAAGGCATACAACAATTTTGACCGAGGACATTATGTCCGTTGAGGATTTGTTAATCCTTGCGGGCAGTGACGAGGTTGGAGCCTCAGTAGTCAGGTCAAACGACGGAAGACGCATATTCTTAATGGGACATATGGAGTATGATAAGGATACTCTTGCCAAGGAATATTTCCGCGACATAGACAAGGGTCTTTCCATTGACGAGCCAAAGAATTATTTCCGAGACGAAGCAAAAACCAAAATCGTTCCAAATTGGTTCTCCACAGCCAATCTGATTTACTCCAACTGGCTCAACTACTACGTATATCAGGTAACACCATACAACATAAAGAGAATATAATCATAAAAATACGGTAGTAAAGCAGACCTCAAAACCAATAAAAACACCGCACCCTGTGTCAATAATCGACACAGGGTGCGTGTTTTATGTGCATACAATTGCGTATCTTTAGGCTCCTTCTGGGAGGGAGCTGTCACCAAAGGTGACTGAGGGAGAGTGCGTTTACTAAAGGTATGCATTTACAAAAACGGTACACATATTTTTGTTAGTTGCGCAGGTTCTTTCCGCCGCAATCGGTCCCCCTTTCTCTCGGAGAAAGGCTTATTAGGGATTGTTAAGGCTCATTGCAAAGAAATTTTATAAACGGACGACCAATGGTCGCCCCTACCAAGCAAGACAATACAAGGTTGCCTTGCAATGAAATCGAGCCTATGGCTCGGTGAAATTCGCCCGAAAGCGAATGAAATGTTGCTCAAGCAACGTGAAATTTTTGCTAAAGCAAAAGTGATAAGTAACAAACACAAATTTGTAGGGGTCGACGTCCCCGACGACCCGCAAATCAATCACGAATTTATTCGTGCATATCATCACGCAATTTTGCGTGTATATCATCAATGCGTTAAGCATTGTATATCATCAACACGTATGTGTTGTATATTCCTGTAGGGGTCGGACCTCGGCGACCCGTGATGAAACGGTCGTCTAATGCTTTACTTACAAGCTAATTGCTATCAAAAACAAAAAGCCCCCTTCAATCAAGGGAGCTTTTCACCTTATAACCTTTTAAATTAATTCATCGTCGCCCAAGGATGGGTCGGTTTCTTCCTCGGTTGTGCTTTCGTCTGCTGTATCGGACGGGTCGGGTGTTTCGTCTGAGCTTTCGTCTGCTGTGTCGGATGGGTTAGGTGTTTCGTCTGTGCTTTCGTCTGTGGTATCGGATGGGTTAGACTCTTGCTCGGAGTCTGTGTCCTTGTCGCTTGCGCCCTTGTCGCTGTTTTCGCTATTTTCGAGGCTTGACTCGGTTTTCTTGAACACAGGGTCGAATATTTCCACGCTTGCGTCCATTAGGTTGTTGAGTGTGTTATCTACTGACTCCTGGTCACAGGATGTAAATGCGACAAATGATAA
>JAFTZI010000183.1 GCA_017461055.1 Clostridia bacterium
CGTGGCGACCTTAAGAATGTAGTAATTTTCTATAACTACAACACCTGTGATGCATTCTATTCAAGCCAACACAAGTGGACAGGCGAGAAGGTTATTGTTGAAAACTATTTTGAGGACATCTTGGTTGGAGATTCCTGCACACGCTGCTTATCCAATATAATCGACACTTCCAAGACTATATCTGCATTATTCATATACAAGGGTTATACAGCATCAACCTATGGCGATACATATTCTGTTGCACAGGGCTTTGCAATTAACAAAGAAGCTATTGCAAAATATATGGAATATGTTCCTGACTTTGAGTATGGCTTAATTGCAGCAGGCAACTTAGCCGGTGAAGAAATTGCACCTGAATTAAGCGGTGAATTTTGTATTCCGCAGAGCAAGCTTGCTCACGATTACTTTGATATCAAGATAACAGGTATAAAGAAAGCAAATGCTGATAACAACATTATATTCTGCGCTTATGTAAAGACACCTGATAATGTATATTATCTTGACAACAACACAACAAGTGAAAAGCTAACAGGTATTAGCTATAACGGAGTAGTTGAATTAAATAATAGCGCTAACTAAAGCTTAAAAATCCCAATGGCGAAATGCCATTGGGATTTTTATTAGAATGTAATTGTATTAATCGAACGAGCCTTCAATTCGTAGGACTTACCTTCGATGGTTATTGTAACGTCGTGTCTGTACGGATTGCCAACAACAAGAACGTAGTCACCGTCAGGATTTTTAAAGGTGATGCAATTAGAAGCAAATTCACCGTTCAAAAGCACATATTTAGCACCGCGCTTAACATATTTTGAAAGGTGCTTCATAAGGTAGTACTCAGGGGTAAAGGTCGCCTTGTGGTTATCAACTGAAATAAGTGAGTTTTGGTGCCAGCCCCAAGTGCTTGGCTGTCCCTTTTGAAGTGCTAAGTTCCAATAAACATAAGCAGTAGCACCAAAACGGAAATAATGTCTTGCAAGACCGTAAATCATCATCATTTGATCCCAAGTATTTTCTCCGTCACCGCATTCGGATTCTGTTTGAATAATTTCAAGCTCTGGGTAGTCGTCACGTGTTTGCGGCAAAGCGAATTTACCGGCCCATTGATAGCCCACGCCCTTTATGTATTTTCTTGCCTTTTCATCCTGCATTGCGTAGCCTAAATAGTCAGAATATCTTGTCCACCAAAGGCGCTCGCCACCCTCAGGACCGTTTATGGTTCCGTAGAAAATATCTACATTTTCGCCCTCGAGTGCAGGACCTAAATAACCGCCTATGAAGTCTGCAAGCTCATTGCCCTTCCAAACACAGGATGGGAAAACCTGATTACTGCAAGGCTCATTTTGTGGGTGAATATGTACAAGGGGGACGCCCTTTTTGTGATAAGCCTGAACATATTTCTTAAAATAAAGTGCGTAAGCACGGTAATTTTCCTCGGTTTTGTTGAATACACCGTAGCTATATGCGTGATGAGTTTTAAGCCAAAGGGGAGGACACCAGGGGGAAGCAAACATTTGCATATCCTTTTGGCGCTTTACACCCTCTAAAATAAGAGGCAAAAGAAGCTTTTCATCTCTTTCCACAGAGAAATTCTTCATTTCATAGTCGCCATCTGTTTCATTGTAGCTGTAAAAGCTTGTTGCAAAATCGCTGGCTCCGATTGGAGTACGACAGTAGTTAAAGTTACACTTGTCGCTATCAAAAAGCTCATCAAGACAAGCTTTTTTATCTTCAGGTGAAAGCTCATTAAGAGCAAGGGCGGAAAGCTCACTAAAGCAAGTACCAAAGCCGCGAACAGTTTGCTTTTCCTCACCCAGTGTCAATAAAACGCCCTTTTTATCTGTTGGCTCACACTGCTGCCATCTTTCTTTTTCAGTTGTAGAAATAAACATAATACCACATACCTCGCAAAAAAATTTATTTGAATACAGTATATATTAATTTTAGCAAAAAATCAAGACAAAAGAACATTATTTATAAGAAAAAGCATTGATAATTAAATAGTTGTATAGTATAATATAAGAAAAAAGAGGTATTAAGAGTATGTATCTTTCTTATGTTAATATAAAAATGGGAACCGACTCTGTAATGCGTTATTCTAACGGTAATACATTACCCTTAACCCAGCTACCCCTTGCAATGGCTTCCTTTTGTCCGCAAACTGAAACAGTACAGGGGCAAGAGTCTTGGTTTTATAAGCCGGGGGCTCCTTACTGTGAGGGAATTCGCTTGACCCATCAGCCCAGCCCTTGGATTGGTGATTATGGCACGTTTTTAATGATGCCACAGAACGATATTGTAAGTGACACAGCAAGCGGAGCATACAGCGGCATTAAGCTAAAGGACACGGTTTTGACTCCAAGCTATATAAAAATTCATCTTCTGCGCTCAAATTCTGTATTTGAGCTAACTCCGACGGAATACGGAGGAGCGATTAAGCTAAGCTTTTTAAATAATCAAAAAAGCTACCTTTCCTTTCTTGGCGTAAAGGGAGAATATACATATTTTCTTAACAAAGAAGAAAATGCTCTTTATGGCGCAACAAACGGTCAAACACAATCCAAGGCAAAGGACTTTAAAATGTACTTTGTAATAAAATTCCTTGGGGACGTGGTCGATTTTGATAGCTCATATCAAGGAAATAATGCTTTCCACGTTTGCTTTAAATCGCAAAGCATAGAGGCGCATATAGGCATTTCATATATCAGCTACCAAATGGCAAGTCAAAGCATAGACAGAGACTTAAAGGGAAGCTCCTTCCAGGAGCTTAAGGCAAATGGCGAGCAAGCCTGGGAAAATGTCCTTAGCCGAATAGAAATAGAGGCAGAGGACGAGGAGCAGAAAAAAACCTTTTATTCCTGCCTGTACCGTTGTTTTTTATTTCCGCATAAGGCGCACGAAATTGATGAAAGCGGTGAATATGTTCACTATTGCGCAAGGGATGGCTTAACACGCAAGGGCGTGTTATATACAGACACAGGCTTTTGGGATACAGCAAGAACACAATTCCCGTTGTTTTCCTTGATAGCAAGGGAAGAATATGAGGAAATGCTGCAAGGCTTTTTAAACATATATAAAGAAAACGGATATTTACCCCGTTGGCACTCCCTTGATGAAATAGGCTGTATGCCAAGCACACTGATAGACGCAGTTATATTGGACAGCGCCTACAATGAGGTAGGAAATAAGGAGCTGTGGAACGGCCTTTTAGACGGTATGCTTCACCACGCAAATGTAAAGGGACAGGAGAAGCGTTACGGTAGAAACGGAGTGGAGGAGTATCTGAAATACGGATACGTCCCCTGCGATTTATACAAGGAAAGCGTAAATCTTACCCTTGACGCTTCCTACGGAGATTGGTGCATCGCTTCTCTTGCCAAGCTCCTTGGAAGAGAAAACATAACAAGCGAATATATGGCTCGCTCCAAAAGCTATCAAAGCCTTTTTGATAAGGAATGCGGATTTATGCGTGGCAAGGACACAAAGGGCAATTTCCGAGATGGCTTTGATCCTTGTATGTGGGGCATTGACTATACAGAGGGCTCTGCTTGGCAAAATTCTCATTTTGTCCCACACGACATAGAGGGTCTTTGTCAGCTTTACGGTGGCAAGGAAAAGCTCTTAGCCAAGCTGGATGAGCTGTTTGATACACCGCCTGTATACCGCGTTCACGGTTACGGACAGGAAATACACGAAATGACGGAAATGGCGCAGGTTCCCTTCGGTCAATGTGCAATTTCCAACCAACCGTCGTTCCATATACCGTATTTGTACGCTTACTTAGGGCAAACCGATAAAGCGGAATATTGGGTAGGCAGAATGTGCAAGGAGCTGTTTTCTGCCGAGACGGACGGATACCCGGGAGACGAGGACAATGGCAGTATGTCAGCCTGGTACATTTTCTCAACCCTTGGTATGTATCCGCTTTGCGCAGGCAAGGAATTAGTTAAAATAAAGCCGCTTGTTAAGGGCGCAAAAATATTAGGAAAGAAAATTTTTTAACGGAGGACACCAAAATGTCAAGCTATGTTACAAGAAAAACACCGGGAAATACCGAATGGTTTAAAAATGATCGCTTTGGTATGTTTATTCACTGGGGACTGTATGCAATGCCTGCAAGAAACGAATGGATTAAGCATATTGAATGTCTGACAGACGAAAAGTACGATAAGTACTTCAAGTACTTCAATCCCGACCTTTACGACGCAAAGGATTGGGCAAGACAGGCAAAGGCCGCAGGAATGAAATATGCAGTGCTTACAACAAAGCACCACGAGGGCTTTTGTATGTTTGACACTCAATATACAGATTATAAATGTACAAATACTCCCGCAGGCAGAGATTTAGTAAAAGAATATGTTGAGGCTTTCAGGGCCGAAGGCATTAAAATAGGCTTTTACTATTCCTTGATCGACTGGCATCACCCCGATTTTACAATTGATGCAATCCATCCGCGTCGTTACGATAAGGACGCGCAGGAGCAAAACCAAGGCAGAGATATGAAAAGATACGCAGAGTATATGCGTAATCAGGTAACAGAGCTTTTAACTAACTATGGTAAGATTGATATTTTGTGGTTCGACTTTTCTTATACCAAGCCCGACCCGAATTTCCCTGCTTGGATGAAGGGTAAGGGCAAGGACGATTGGGAATCCGAAAAGCTCATAGCCCTTGCAAGAAAGCTTCAGCCGGGCATTATCATCGATAATCGCTCAGATCTTGAGCAGGATTTGTGGACACCTGAGCAATATCAAATGCTTGAATGGGTAAAGCATCCCGAAAGCGGCGAGCTTGTAACATGGGAGGCTTGTCAAACCTTCTCAGGCTCTTGGGGCTATTACCGTGACGAAACAAGCTGGAAATCTCCAAAAATGCTCATTGAAATGCTTGTAAATACTGTCTGCATAGGCGGTAACCTTTTAATGAATGTGGGACCGACCGCAAGAGGATATTTTGACCACCGTGCCGAAAAGGCATTAAAGGTATATGCAGATTGGATGAAGGTTAATGGCCGTTCAATCTATGGCTGTACAATGGCAGAGCCGGAATTTAAAGCGCCGCGCGGCACTCGCTTAACACAAAGCGAGGACGGAAAGCGCCTGTACATTCACTTGGTTGAATACCCATATGCCTTCCTTGAATTTGACGGCTTGGCTGATAAGATTGATTACGCACAATTCTTGCACGACGGAAGTGAAATACTGTATACAATTGACTCCGTTGACCATTTCAGCGAGGCTCACACACAAAAGGCAGGCTTGGTAGCCTTTAAGATTCCTCAGCAAATCCCCGATATGATAGTTCCCGTTATTGAGGTTTTCTTGAAATAAAATAATTCTTGACATTGTCAAAATCTAAAATATAATGAGAGGAAAACAAAATGAAAAAGAAATTACTTTTGGGCGCTCTTATGGTAGCATTGCTTATGTGCCTTCTTACCGTAATTATAAATGCGGCAACAATCCCTGAGTGGACAGAAATCACCGAGGTAGAGAATATGGCAGACAAAAGCACATTTGGCTCCGACGGAGTAAAGGGAGCTACCTCACGAGTGCTTATGTCAGACGGAATAACATACCCTGCATACTACATATGTAAGAATTCTACCACACTCGGCATCAGTTTTACCGATATTAACAAAAACACAGGTAAAGAATACAAGGCTGCCGATGTTATAAGAATTGAGATACCAAACGGTACAATATATGTTTCCGATGCCTTGAAGGTAGCAAACGGATACACTGCCCTTTTGACCGTAGTTATTCCCGAGGGTGTTACTGAGATTAACGACTACGGCTTTAAGGCAGCAAATGCAAGCACACATTCATCTCTTGTAAGCGTCACTATTCCAAGCACTGTCAATTCTATCGGCTTACAAGCCTTTGCCTACTGTAATTCACTTGAAGAGCTTATTATTCCTGAGGGAGTAACCGCAATTTCAAAGGAAATGGCACGAGATGCAACATCCTTAAACAGCTTAAAGCTACCGTCAACTATCAAGTCAATAGGCGAAGCGGCATTTAGATCATCCTCTCTTGCGTGCGAGATTGTTATACCTGAGGGATGTACTTCAATTTCAAGCTATGCTTTCAGAGGTAGCGGAGTGACATCAGTTACTTTGCCGTCAACACTTGAAACACTGGGCGTCAATATCTTTTCAGAGTGCAATTCCCTTATAACCCTTGAAAGCAATTCTTCCATAATCGGTGAAAAAATGTTCAGTGATTGCGACGAGCTCAAGATTGTTGATCTTGAAAACATTGTTGAAATCAAGCCATATGCCTTCAATCACGCTACTCTTTCTAAAATTGAGACTTTAACAATGTCAGAGGGCTTGACTACCATAGGCAAATATGCATTTCCAAGATTGTCAATCACATCTTTAGTGCTCCCATCCACACTTACAAGCATTGGCGAAAATTCGTTTTACAATAGCACAGAGCTTGAAAGGGTCGTAGTGCTTGGACCTTCTATGGGCGCAAGTATGCTCTCCGGCTGTAGCGCTCTTAAGGAGCTTGTGCTGACAGAAAAGTTCACAACCTTCGGCTCCGGTTGTATGAACAATGTTTCTCAAACGTCCTTCACCACATACTACACAGGCACCGACTACGATAGAATTAAGACGCTTTGCTCCGCCACAACACGTTTTTCACAGGCAAGCTATTGCTCCTACGAGGATTATGAAAGCGGAAATTATACAGCTAAGAAGTTTATGGTAATTTACGATTGTAACCTATGCACTGTGGCATTTGAAGGCGTTCATACCGAGCCGAATGACGATGGCGATTGCACTACCGCAGTGATTTGCTCACTTTGCTCCGATTATATATATAAGGAGCCAAAACAGCACGTAAGCAGTGAAAGACTTACCTATCCAAGTCTTATGGAGGATGGCGAATATTACGTTGGCTGTACCAATGACGGATGTACCCTCGGTACAACGGAAAAGGCAGATGCCCTGTTTGCCTGTGTCGGCTATTCAGTAGCCGAGAGTGGCAATGGTGGAATAACAATAGGCTATACTGTTAATAGTGAAGCAATCTCTACATACGAAAGAATTACAGGCAAAACTGTAAAATACGGTGTATTTGTAGTATTACAGGAAAAGCTTGGAAGCAATGCTGTATTCGGAAAGAATGGCACAGCAGCAGATGGCGTTATTAATGCCGAAATAACAAATCATAGCTATTCCGCCTTCGAGCTTAAGGTATCAGGCTTCACAAGCGGGCAAATGGATACAAAGCTTGCTATGGGCGCTTATGTGGCAATAGCTGATGACCAAGCTACAGAATATTCGTATTTACAAGAGGGAACAGCAAATGAAGGCGAAAGCTACGTTTTTGCTTCCTATAATGACATAATAAAAATGCTTAATCATATTTGAACATACTCTGAACGCACACGGAAAACCGTGTGCGTTCTTCGTATACAGGCATAATTTTGTAAAATTTTTATTGAGAAAACAAGAGCATAAAAGAGAAAAACAGAGAAAAAAAGAGAATACCCCTTAAAAAATCAAAATGAACAAATTTTTTTGAAAAAATCTATTGACAATGCTTAATTCAAATGCTATAATAGTTGAGCAATAAAGAACGGGCAAGGGCCCTGATACTAAATTATTGGAGGAAACAAAAATGTCAACATTTATGGCTAACAACACCATTGAACGTAAATGGTATGTTATTGACGCTGCTAACAAGCCTCTCGGTAAGACAGCTGTTGCTGCTGCTAACATTTTAAGAGGTAAGCACCGTCCTGAATTCACACCGCACGCTGACTGTGGCGAATTCGTTATAATCATCAACGCTGCTAAGGCAGTTCTCACAGGTAAGAAGCTTGAGCAAAAGTACTACCGCCGTCACTCAGGTTACATCGGTGGTCTTAAAGAGGTTCAGTACAAGACTCTTATGGCAACACGTCCTGAGCTTGCAATGCAGCTCGCAGTAAAGGGCATGCTCCCACACAACCACATTGGTGACAAGTCTATCACAAGACTTAAGGTGTTTGCAGGTGCAACACACAATCATCAGGCTCAACAGCCAATCGAAGTAAAATAATCAGGAAAGGATAGAAGAAAATGTATACAAGTGCTAAACCATATTTCTACGGAACAGGTAGAAGAAAGAAATCTGTAGCTCGTGTTCGTCTTTATCCCGGTACTGGTGTAGTTACTATCAACGGTAAGGACATTGACCAATATTTCGGTCTTGAAACACTTAAGCTCATCATCAACCAGCCATTTGGCGTTACTGAAAACGTAGGCAAGTACGACGTAGTTGCTAACGTTGTAGGTGGTGGTATCTCCGGTCAGGCAGGTGCTATCCGTCACGGTATCGCAAGAGCTCTTCTCGTTGCTGACGAAACAACAAGAGGCGCACTCAAGGCTGCCGGCCTTCTCACACGTGACCCACGTATGAAGGAAAGAAAGAAGTACGGCTTGAAGGCTGCTCGTCGCGCACCACAGTTCTC
>JAFTZI010000184.1 GCA_017461055.1 Clostridia bacterium
ATAAGGGAGTCAAAAAAGGCTAACTTTTACTTAGTTCACAATGGCACTCAAATCACAGAAAATGTAAGTGATTTAGTTCTTGAACGAGGAACACCACAGCGTTTTGATATAGCATATTTTGAAGGCTTAGAGGAAGAAAAGCAAGGTTATTATGTAACCGTTGAATGTATTCCAAATGGCAATAACTTTTATTTCTCAATAGAAGGAAATGAGTCTTCATTTTATGCAACACGTTCGGATGTAACAGAGTTCTTTGAAATTGATATGCAAGAGGAATATTTTACTATAACTCTTGATGAAAAATTCAAGGCAACTGATGTTATTGAATGGGTGTACTCGGACAAGCATTTATACTTCCCCGAGGAAGTAGATTGTTCAAAATCATTCTATAAAATTGTAGTGCATTTAGAGGACGGTACAGCAGTTTACAATATCGGCTTTAGATGCGAGTATGAGGCTGAGGGAATTAGCATAGATGATAACACAGCACCGGACTATTTTGGAGGTGGTTTTAGTGAAGATTGCGATTTCAATAGCTAAATTTATTATTCTAATTGCCATTCTTGTAGGCTTAATCGGTGTAGCTATGTATTTTAGTGGCTACACAATGTACGCAAAAATAGATGGTGATGTCGTTATGGATTCTGCAAGTGGATATACGGTAGCATCCGGTAAGCCATTAACTGTAGACTTAGGCTATACTTTTGATTTTGGCGGAGAAAAGGATATGTCGGGCTATTCGGTGATGGTAGTTCCAAACACTATTGCAGGTAAAGATTTTACTTATAAAATAGGTGAAAGCGAATATTCCTACCAAGCGGTACAGGATTTAACTAAAGGCTTTAACATTGTATGTGAGGATAATTCATTTACTATAGAGCCAAAAGGATGCTTAGCTACAATTCTATCATATGTGCATTATGAGGAATTGCAGGCTGATGGAGAATCATTAACCCATAGTCATACAAACGATTACGATAATATGTACTCGCTTGTTATTCATTCTAATGACGGTGAAGCATCAATAAAAATTCATTTTTCAAACGAGGATGATAATCACGGTAAAGAGGGGGAAAACTCCGATAACAGTGGAGAAAACAACCTTGAACCACCAACAGCAATCTATGTAGATACCGCCGATAATACAACCAACGAAAGCGGTATGGTGGTTCTTCATCCAAATAGCACATATTCCTTTGAAATAAAGACTGAAAACTCATTAGGGACTGTATCAAATGATGATTGTGAATACGGTTATTCTACATTTGCTAATGGTACGGTTATATTAGGTAACTGCGAGTTTTTTATGGGAACCTTGGAATACACTTGGGATGATTCGAGTTTGAAAACCGTGGATTATTCTTCGTTGGTAGATGATTTTGTTGAAATAAGCATTGAAGGCAAATATATCAACATAACAACTAAAGAGCCAATAGAAAAATATTATCTCAGTAATTCCTCTACAGATGGAACACATATTGATTTTGTTGAAAAATTCTATTCGTATGGCTCAGATTGCTTTATAAAAATAGCAATTAGAGATATGGATAATAATTTGGAAACAGTATTCGGAATAACGATAGTGAACAAAGAGGGGTGAGGTAAGTGAGCAAAATTAAAAAATCAATTTTGTGCTTTTTGTCAGTGATTTTAATATTGCTAACAAGCTTACTCCAGCCATTAAGCGTATTTGCTACATCCACTTCAAATGAGTTAAGTTTTGAAAGCTCCAATGTCCTTGATGACTTGTTTTCTTCAACGGTTGATGGAGTTCCCTTTGATATGAAGAATTTCCCATTCAATGAAAAAAGCAGTATTCAAATTCTTAATTTTGTTGAGTTCTGTTATACCTACAAGGAAAGCTTAAAGGATGATTACGGGCTTTATGTCTATGTATATAACCCACAAGGCTTAGATATAGATAAAACCTCAAAGCAGAACAAAATTCAGTTAGCAACATATTCTGATGAATTTGGAGAGCATTACGATAAATTCGAGCTTGAATTTATTAACGAAGCCGAGCAAAGCAACTATAAGGGACTTTTCTATAAATACAAAATTGTAGATAAGAAGGGTGCAGACGGAAAGACTCTTATAGACCGAGTTAACTCAAACGAAAGAGTGTATAAGGTTTCGGGCATTGAGCTTTTAACTAAGGGCAATTCAAACGCAACAGAATACGGAGTAGGCGGCACATATAAATTTACAGGCTATGCAAAGGGCTATGGACCTGATGTAAATGCAGAATCAAACCTTGTTTGTACCGTTGAAAACCTTGAAACACTTACCTTAGATGTTCACCATACCAATTATAGAACAGGAGTATCAAGCTTAGGTGCAGACCATTATAACGAGGTAAACACAGTATATTTTGCAGTTCCAAACCGAATATTTGAGGAATACGGTAATTTACAGAAAATAAGGGCTGAATGGTGGGAGTACAAGACCAAAATGGCAGCCATCACTTCAAACTATGACTATTACCAAAATACCCTAATGAAATATATCGGTACATATACAGGAGAGCATAATTCCTCTGTTGATAACTTCTTATATAGTGGCTATTCCGGTCAAAGTGGCTCAGGCTATGCTTTACACTATTTTGATTGGACTTACAATAAGGATTTAACCTCGCAAACAGGACTTTTTACACAAACATATACAAGTAAAAAGGTGTCCGACATTTTACCTTATGCCTTCTATTCCCCTGCTGTTGATGTAGATAG
>JAFTZI010000185.1 GCA_017461055.1 Clostridia bacterium
CGACCCACGTCTTACCTGGAACAAAAACAGTAACGGACTTTTAAAATTTGTTCTGTTGGTTAAGGATGCAACAGGCTATACAGATGAGCAAATGGTATCATATGAAACTATTTGGCAAGCAGGCAACAGCAAGAGCGCAACCAACAGTAAGTATTCTGCATCAATTCAAACCTATTGTACCTATTACGGTGAGCACGGTAATATGCAGGAGCTTTCAAGCTGTGTTGCAAAGTGCTTAAGCTGTAATGAGGTAGCTGTGCCAAGCAACCCTGTACATAATATGGCTACCACCGTAAATTATGTAAGCTTTGCAAAGGCAGGCGAAAAGGTAACAAAATGCCAAAACGCAGATTGTCCGCTTAATACTGCACCTGCAACCGAGACTTTGGGCGCTTTGTTTAACTGCCTTGGCTATTCAGCAAAGGAAAACGGAGTAGGCGGAATTTCAATAGGCTTTAGCTTGAATACCGAAGCAATTGCAGTATATACAAGCTTAACAGGCAAGACCTTGACCTATGGCGTATTTGCAGTATCAAAGGATAAGCTTGGCGCAAACGAGATATTCGATAAGGGCGGAAACGCAGCAAGCGGTGTTATCAGCGCTGAAATACTGAATAAGACATTTACGGTATTCGACATTAAAATCACAGGCTTTACCGATGAGCACAAGGAAACAAAGCTCGCATTCGGCGCATACGTAGCAACAAGCGATGGCACATCCACTGAGTACTCCTATATGCAGGACGACACAAAGGGCGCGCTTGACGGCAACTACTATTTCGCTTCATATAACGAAATCACAGCAAAAACCGCACAATAAAAACAAACGAGGAGTGTTAATTTACACTCCTCGAAATTTTATTTATATTGGCAGATAAAATCCGCGATGTACTTTCACCTCATCCACCGCAAGCGGTCCCCCTTTCTCGCTGCGGCTCGGTCACATTGTGGCTCTAACACTCGCCGAGTGTTATTCACTACCACAATGCCACTCCGTTACCCGCTGGAGAAGGCTAACTGAGGTAAACCGTTGCATCGAAAATAATTTCAACAAATATATTGTCTTGCTCTTGTAAAGGAACTCTTCCAACAAGCCTTCTCCGGTGGGAGAAGGTGTCACCTTGGTGACGGATGAGGTGTATTAAACCTCGCCTAATTATCGTGCAGGGCGCGGGATTTACGCCTTAGTGTGCCAATCAATAACTCCGTCGTCAAAGTCCATTCGGGAAAGAGCTTGCGCGTTTGCTTGTGGGTCGGTTAAATCAAGCTCGGACTCCTTGTCAAAATAGCAATTGACGGAGTACCATTTGGACGTGTTTTCAAAGACTACGCTTTTAAGACCGTGACAGCCACGGAAAGCCAAAGCCTCTATGCGCTTAATTGATTTTGGCAATACTACGTCTGTCAAGCCATAGCAATGTCCAAAGGCTTCCTCGTCAATTTCTGTTGTTTCCTCATTAATCGGAAGGGTAGCAAGACCTTCGCACTGATAAAATGCGCCCTCACACACTATACCGCCAATGGGCGAGCAGTGCTTTAACTTAACACATTCGTAAAAGGCAAAGGGTCCTATGTACGCATAGCTGTTAAATGTGACGCTCTCTAAGCTGTGGCAACCGTAAAATGCCCCTCTGTCAACGGTTATTACGCAATCGGGCAGGTCTATTTTTTCAAGGGCAGTACATTTTGAAAAGGCATATGAGCCAATGCTTGTTAAAACCTCGTCATTTTCTATTTGCTTGCTTGAGGGCATATCAAAGGTAACGCTTTTAAGCTTGGAGCAGTCCTCAAAGGCATTTTCAAGGATTGCATCAATATAAATTCCGTTTACCTGTACGGGAATATTAACGTTAACTGCGTTCTTGTCACATTCCGCAATACAGTATGCTGTGCCATCTTCATTTGGCACAAGCGTTAAAGCATCATACTTTATTTTTTCCATAATTATTTACCTATTTTTATTGTCTGATTTGGCAAAATATCGACACAGGTAGCGGTATTTTCCAATTTTACCTCAATTGTAAGAGGGTAATTGTAAATGTCCTTATCAAGCGGACACACAAGAGTTATTTCGTATTCTGTGTCGGTTTCCTTTATTTCCAAGGTGGAATTTTCCGCTTCCTGTAAATAAAGCACCGCATCGTTAAAGGAAGAAACCCAAATTTCGTTTTCCTTAGCCTTCTTAGCTAAATAATCGCACTCATAAACAAAGGTGTCATAGGACTGAGAATGGAACACGTCCTCGTCTTTTTTGGTGACCCAGTGGTTGATTTGCACACTCCACCCACCCATTTTTATTACTTCGTCAATGTTATTTTTGTATTCCTCGTTTGTGCGCTTAAGCATAGCTGTAAATGTGCCAACGTCGTACCAATCAATTTTGCTCGGTATGTTAATTCTGTCATTTCCGTTACGGTTGGCTATGTAATAGCTCTTAAGCGCATTCCAGCCCACCTCGTCACTTCCGCCACCGGGTGTAACGTAGGTAAGGGGCTTTATTCCGTACATTTTATAAAGCTCCTCTTGGCTTGATTTTGCGTCCTTGTGTAGCTCCTCTGAAGGTGTATTTTTATTGTAGCCTATACAGTGGTTAAGTGAATGCGCGCTTAGGTCAAAGTAACCCTGTTCAAACAGCTCCACCCACCTATCTTTAAGTCTTGGACTTATAAAGCCTACGGTCTGGGCGCTTGTCGCCTTGAATTTTATGCCTGTTTTTTCATAAATACCTTTAAAAATCTCATAAACCCATTCCGTGCTTTCCCCATAGCATCCGTCATCAAAGACAAATGTAAATGCGCCCTTGGCATTATTTTTATATCTGCAAATTTTCGCTTCCATTTTTGTAAAACCTCACTATATGTAATTTTTGTGTATTGTTAGTTTGATTTGAAACGGGTCATTGAGGACTTGCCCATACACACAAAGGTGTGATGCCATACATTCCTTGAATGATTCCATACACACAAAAGTGTGATTCCATACACACAAAAGTGTGATTCCATACACGCATAAATGCGTGATTGATAACGGGTCGCCGGGAAAAGTTATACAACACATTCGTGTTGATGATATACGACACAGTGTGTCGATGATATACAATGCTTAACGCATTGATGATATACACGCAAAAATGCGTGATTGATAACGGGTCGCCGAGGACTTGCCCATACACACAAAGGTGTGATGCCATACATTCCTTGAATGATTCCATACGTTCTAAGAACGATTCCATACACACAAAAGTGTGATTCCATACACGCATAAATGCGTGATTGATAACGGGTCGCCGGGAAAAGTTATACAACACATTCGTGTTGATGATA
>JAFTZI010000186.1 GCA_017461055.1 Clostridia bacterium
ATTGGGTATTTTTTCAAAATCTCATTGTCGGTAATTTCGTTGGCAGATCGATTTTCATCCCTTGCTATAACAGAGCGATAAAGATCACACCAAATTGCGGAGATTGAATACTCTCCCTCTCTGATGTCGGGAATTACAAGGCTTGGGGAAAGAATTTCTGCCGCTTCATCAAGTCTGTTTACCTCGACAAGGCATTTGGCGCGATACATTTGTATACGACCCCTTGTTTCATTTTCGGAGGCAGACAAAAATACTTCATACCGCTTAGCCTTAATGGCAATTTCGCCAAACAGAATAAGCAGACGGGCATTGTCCCTTTGCAAATTCATTGCCTTGCTGATATAGTCGTATCCCTTATTGACGTTTTCCTT
This sequence comes from Clostridia bacterium, assembly GCA_017461055.1. Lineage (GTDB taxonomy): Bacteria > Bacillota > Clostridia > Oscillospirales > CAG-272 > RGIG2000. The sequence goes on from JAFTZI010000186.1 coordinate 372, forward strand.
GAAATTAACCTCTATTTGCGCAAGGCAACACAATGCCAGCCACTCATATTCTCCCTTTACCTTTAAAAAATCCGCTTCTGCGCGCTCGGTCATTCCGTTGGCAATTGCTATTACACCGCTCATATAGTAGTCATAGTCGGTCTTTTCCTGCTTTTCGTCAATGAGCCTTAAATAGCGTTTATCAATGGCATAGGACGGACTTGGTTTTTCGGGCGCGGGCGCTTTGCTTATTAAAGCTGTGAAATACTCCTCTGCCTCTGTCAAATCCGATTTTTCAAATTTACAAATTGTAGGTGCTTCCTTTGGGTCAAGCAATGAAGCAAGCGCGCCTCTGCCCGAGCCGCAAATTACGGGTTGGGAGCTGTCCTTAACGGTGAAAAACTCTCCAAAATCACACGCGTCGGCAAGGCTGTCAAGCTCGCCGCACACCTTGTCATATGCTTCGTCCTTGCTCTTTACGGACGCTACACGATAGCACTCGTTCCAGGAAACAATGCTTTTTGCGTCCATTGGAATATGCTCGAATTGTGTTTTGGCAAGCCCCGCTTGAATTTCTGCATATTCGCCACCGTCAGTTAACCAACCGTTCCAATGCTCTCCGCCCTTTGTATTTCCCCAAACAAACAGCTTTCTGCCAATTAAGGTGTTGTCAGATGAGTGCAAAAGGCCGATACCGTCCTTTTCAACGGATGCTATCCACTTTTTATTTCCCCTTGGAATGTCAAAGAAAAAGTCCCTTGCCACATCTGAGGCCTTTGGGTATGACATATCTTCTCCGTTGATTACGGGTATATTTTTATGGGATATTACATAGCCACCGTTTTGGTAGGATGTAACATAGCTTTTATCTGTTGGAACAAAAACACGTGTTTCCTTGGTCTGTGGCACTGCAATATTCGACCACCAATAAAGAAACGTTGGCTCGTTCCTTGTATTTTCAACTGTAACGTTAACACGAAGGGAATCGCCACACAGCCCTGCGCGAATAACGTATGCAAGTCCGCGTATTGCTTCGTACTCATACATTTTTAAAATTTCCTCGCCCTGTGTATTAAACTCGGCACAGGCAAACAGAGGTGAGCAGGTTAGGTGGGTGTGACCGCGCACACCGATATTCCATTCCACACCGCCTGCAAACCAAGCATTGCAAAGGGCAAGGTTGGCAAATGCGATTACCTTGTTTTGATACAAAAGCTCACGGTTTAATTTCTTATGGTAAAGTGACCAAAGTCTGCCGCCAAGCTCGGGTAAAAAGGTGGCGCGTAAATATTCGTTTTCCAAAATAGCGCACCTATACGGGCGTTTTTCAAATTGTCTGTTATAGTCAGACTGCATTTTGTAGGGAAGCACCGACGGTACCATTCCCTGTCCGATATAAAGTCCGTGCTCCTTTGGTACGCTTATATCAAGGTTGAAAAAGGGAAGGGAGCTATTACTTTTTATGTCGGGAATATCAGATGATTTAGGTTTTTCTGCCGAGTATAGCAACAATGCTTCAAATTTAAGCATTGGCACGCTCCTTTCGCTTTTTTTAACATTTATAACTCTTCATTCTAATTGTAACAAAAAAGGTCGCTTGGTTACAATAAACCAAACGACTTTTTGTTTTGTATAAAACGACTGTATATGTACAGCTCTGTCGGCTAAAGCTCCTTTTGATATTTTTCCCGATACTTGGCAGGAGAAATGCCCTTGGCGCGTGTGAAATTCTTCGTAAAGTGAAACACATCGCAATAGCCAAGCTGCTCGGCTATTTCGCTAAGCTTGAAAAATCCGCATCGAATAAGAATTTCCGCTTCCTCTATTCTTAGCTGCTCACGGTATTTGGTAAGGGACATTCCGTAGGCACGAAGGAAGCAGGCGCGCAAATAGGAAGGGCTTATACTGCATTGATTTGCAATTTCGGTAACAGATAAATTCTCACGGAAGGTACGTCTGACAATCCTTTCCGCCGCCTTAGCCTCTTTATTAATCAAATTGGAACGGGGCTCTATGCTTTGCAGCATTTTTACATACAGGGACGTAAGCAAAATGCGGCTCTGCACAACTGAGCCTTCCTCGTGTGTGGAGAATACCGCTGTGGCTTTTTCAAAGCATTCTATGGTTTCCTCGTCTAAATGTAAAATCCTTGGGAACAGGGACTTTTCCTCCAAGCCTTTAAAGTAAATATCAAGGGCAGAGGTAATATATGAGCCACCGTAAGGTAGCCTTATTTGATAGTGATACCCGCGTCTTAGCAGCACTATGTCACCGGGCATAAAATTTTCCACATTGCCCTGCTCGTCAACAAACTTGCCCTCTCCCTCGGTCAAAAGAACAAAGCCGTCCCAATCCCTTGCCATATTTTCAAAGGAAAAATCTATGTCCTCGGTCTTTTTCACAACCGTATATATGTGTCCTATAAAGAAATCCTTGTATGCTATCATTTTTCTCTCCCAAATGAAAGTGTCGATTTGTACTATTCGACTTCATTATAGCACATTAAAACAGCTTTTTCAATAGTAATCTAAGAGCGTGAAAAAAGGGCGCTTTTGGGAAGCGTCCTTTTTTGTCTTTTTGAATTGTTACGGCATTAGCCTTTTGCAGTTAATTCTGCAAGAATGTTGCTATATGAGTCAAAATAATAATTGCCACCATCAGGCTTACTTGCCTGCATATATGAGTATTCTGTTACGCCATCCTTTGAGGTTTTAACATATGCGCCCATTGCAAGAGGCGCGTTTTTTTGGCTATCATTTGCAAAGCCCATTACCTTAATATCGAAGGCTGCAAAATCTGTTCTTGCAATTTCGGCAACTATGGCATTTGCATTAGCATTGCCATCTGTATCAAATATGTCCTCTTCGCCAAGCTTGCTTTGGGAAGCTGCAAATACACCGTACTTTAAGGTCTTGCCTGTTGCGTCTGTATATGCAGCAATTGCCTCGTTATTCACCTTAAAGCCGAGGGAAATTCCGTCGCCTGTTAGGGAAGCTGAGAAGCCTTGACATTCAAAGAGAGCTTTTGCCTCATTCTCTGCGCTGTGTGTACATCCATCGTTAGTACAGCCTGTAATTACAGAGCCTGCATTGTTGTAGCCATTAGCATATACAATAGATGTGGATATATTATGCTGTGGGTTTTCTTGTGCTGTGGCTAACTTGCAGCTTGTGCAGTACTTAACACAAGGATTGGTGCTGTATAAATGCTCACCGTTTACGGCAAGGGGTTTACAGTAATTTTTTACGATAGTATGAGCTGTGATTGCTCCGCCTGTGGTATATGTCCAAGGACTTGCGGGGTCTAAATAGTCAACTATTGTCGCGTTTGTAATAGCAGAGTAAGTATTTACAGCCTGAAAGCTTTCAACTGTAACGTTATCTCCTATCAAAACAAACTCAATTTTTGCGCCGGAATCACGGAAGGGATAATATTTTGTGCCAAATTGAACATTGCTTTGAACATACACAGTAAATGTTTTTATTGTCTGACCGCTTCTTGCTGAATGGAATGCTTCGTCTTCTATATATGTAACGGAAGCAGGAAGCACGATAGATTGCAGCTTATAGCAATGAGCAAATGCCTTGCTTGGAATAGTTTTCAATTTAGGAGGTAAAATTACATTCGTCAAATTGTCGCAGTTTGCGGCAAAATTACCTTTCAAGGCTGTTAAGCTTGTGCATCCGCTTAAATCAAGAGTGGTAATATTATCATTGTCGGTAAACGGTCCGCCGTAGCCACCGCCAACTGCGGTTAAGTTTGCGCACTTGCTAAGGTCAAAGTACTCAAAGCCGGTATTTTGGAAGGAATATTCCTGTATTTTTTGAAGGGAAGCCGGGAAACGAACAGTGCCGCTCAAGGAAGTACAGCCATTAAATGCGTGTCCGCCTATCTCGGTCATGCCCTCTTCCAAAACAAGCTCATTGGTAGCTACCATTTTAGTACAGTCCTTAAAGGAGCTTCCTGCCAGCTTTTTAAACTTTGGGAAGGTTATTTCGGTAAGACTTGTACAGTTCGAGAAATTACCCTTTCTTATTTCTACTACGCAATCGGGGTTAAAGGTTATTTTTTCAACCGAGCAATTTGTAAATATACCGTCTCCGCTGATAAAGAAGGTATCTGTTGCCGCAAAGGTAAGAGTTTTGAGATTAGCGGCACTGTTAAAAAGTACATTGCTTTCTATTCCCACAATTTCATCGGGAAATATAACGTCAGTTACGTCGTCCTTTGTGTAACCGGTGTTAAAGCCTGTTACTTGATTGTCATTCACCTTAAAAACAGTTGCAAGGTCAGCAGTTGTGCCATCTGTTAAGGTTACTTCATTCGCGGCGCTGACTGTAAATGCAAAAACGCACACTGTAAGAGCTACAAATAAAGCGATTAAAAGCCTTTTTTTCATTGTATTTCTCCTTTTAAAATATAAGTATTCACTTTATTTTACCACTTTGTGCTATAAAAGTCAAGTGTATTATTTGGCTTCCCCTTGAGGAAAGGCTCTGCCTTTAGGCGGTGGTGAGGTGATTTCTACTACACCTCATCCGTCAACTCTGTTGCCACCTTCCCCTCCAAACAAAGGGGAAGGCTTCTTATTGTTCCTCGCTTTGCTCGGATAATTTAGCTGTGCATAGCTAACGCATTTTGGCGCACCGCCACTGCCGACAGTTTTCTGTATACAAGAAAACAGGGGCTGACACACTAAGAAAGCCCAAAAAGTAAAAAAACAACCACTCTTTACCGAAAAGGTATTGAGTGGTTGTTTGCTTTGATGTATAATTAAATTGCGAAAAATAACTAACAAAAA
>JAFTZI010000187.1 GCA_017461055.1 Clostridia bacterium
TATGTGTAGTATTGCTATAGGATTGTTAGGTCGTGCCTTTTGTACGCGCAGTAATGATGATTATAAATCGATACAACCGGAATCCTTTGTTCCTGACACAATAGAAACCGTTCTTCATGATAAAGATTTAAAACAACTATACGTGTGTTATAATGATGCTAACTGTGTAAATGTATATACTGAAGAAGGCAAATTCCTTTGGTGTGTAGCTACTCCGTATATGCGAAATTCCTACTTTGAGTTGCTAGATGGTAAACTCATCATTTGTGACGGAGATGCTTACATTTACGATTCTCAAAATGGTTCTTTTTTGGGACTTGAAAACGAGGAAAAACTAGATTTAACTTATGAATGGGAAAATGAATACGATGACCAATTTACAGAGGGAAACTTCTATTTTGACAGTTTTCAAGTGTATAGAGCATCAGCAGACGGTACATTAGCTGTAATTGTAAGTCGTCCCTGGTGGCATCACATATTTGATTATCCACTTTGTCTTGGGATAGCATTACTTGGTGCAATAGGAATCGGTGCGAGTATCTTTTTGGAAAAGAAAAAAGATTATAACGCAGTAAAGAAAACCGTTGTTTTTGAAAATCATAAAGCTAAAATTATTAAAAACTATTTCAAAGCAACAACCTTCGTACACGCCGTATATACCGCATTTAATATTATCTGTGCCTTTTTTACCGATTGGTTAATCATAGGTATTATACCTTTGGCTCTCCATATGATTATTTCGAGCATCATTCTGTGGAATATGAAAGATCGATTATCGTGCAAATCGGAGGAAATGCAAGTCATTGATTTTTGGGGAACAACAGAAATTGGCTCTTTTGTGATAGCATTCATTTCTGTCATCATTGCATCTTCAATAGCAGGTTAAGTGGTAAACCGCACCAATTTCTTGGTGCGGTTTTTTAAAACAATGTTTACATTAAATCGTCGGTGTGGTATAACGAAATTAAGTGAGGTGTTTATAATGAAAACATTAAAAGCATTAAAGATTACATCTATTTTAAATGGTATTTTTTGTTTTTTCTGTGTAGCATCAACCATTTGCTTTGCCATTACCCGATATTTTGATTCGGATCTGTTTTTTAGCATTGGCAACATTCTGATCTACGGTTGGATAATTAACCCTATTGGCATCGTATCTTTTATTATTTGTTTTTCTTTATTCCTGACAGAACGAAAAAATCAGGAAGCAAGAAAAGCAATGGGAAAGAAATGGATTTGGATATTTGCCTGGCCTGTTATTACCACTGTGCTATACATCACTGCGGGTGTATTACAGGTCGCTTTTACAGGTGGCATATAATGAAAAGGCTTGCCGTTAGGCGAGTTGTCATAAGGACATCTTGAATATCATATGAAACAAGCCGATTGACGAGTGCGAAGAATACGGCAGTATAGCTGAACGCTATACTGCCGTATTCTTTTTTTACCTATTGGGATAAAAACACCTCTGTCCTTTTGAAATATATAATCATACATTATGCGACAGTACTTTATTAATTGCGGTATTAGTATTAATATACGCATTACAAAATCATTATCAATAATAGAGATTTTGATATGTTAAAGATTAAAAATCGTTACTACTCTATGCAAGAGATATGCAATACAATTTGGGAGGTAACTCCTATGAAAAAGCTGATTTCCTGCAAATATAACTTCGATAATTTCTGTGTGGAACTAAAATTCACAGA
>JAFTZI010000188.1 GCA_017461055.1 Clostridia bacterium
ACCTCCATTTAACTCTGTTTATGAGTTTCGATATATTTAACGGTTTTTCTTGTAGCTTCTTTTATATCGGTATCGTTTGTATCCAAAAAATCCCCTAAAATTTTTAATGTATTTTGAGAAGGATAAAATCTTAATCCATATATACACGAAAATTTTAATTCTCGTTGTATAAATTTTATTGACGGATAATATTCGTCGCTATTATCAATGCCAAGTATATCGCAGTTAAGATTTTTTTCATCAAGATAAGAAATAAGGATATGTTCTAATTCGGACAATTTTTTTGATGAAAGCATTTTAAATGTAAATGGTAAATAGAAAGCATCTCGGGGATTTTTTATTAAATTTAAAAGCTCGTTTTGTATTCTTTGCGACTTTAATTTTGAAAATGCATTATCATACCTTACATAGATATGAGCAGGTGCAGTCATTCCTTTTTGCGCGATGTATTCGTTTGAGTTTTTAAAGTCATTATATAGTCGAAGGGCAAGGAAATCGCTATCTTTCACTTTATCAATAATTATTTGTTGAAGCAAAATAGATTTAATAGTATGAGAAGAAAATTTTTCAATCCATTTAACAAAGATTTTTCCTGCTCCAACTAAGCTTTGCAAAGCCAATTCAGCTAAATATTGAAAATTACTGTTTAAAGTTGAATTCAGTTCGTTTAGCATAAGCTTCAATATATTCTTATCTCGCTCAGAATAAATATAATCAATTCCTTGTTTTTCTCTTTCAATACTTGTTTGCAATATCATTAAATCACTCCTAATATTTATTGGCTTCAGTATATCACAAATCAAAAATTTATTCAATGAAAATATGAATTTTTATGAAATGGCACTGTGGCGTGTGCTTGTCTTATACAAGTCGGCTCGGTTTGCTTTTTTTCTATTTACTATTTTGAAATTATATGTTACAATGTAAATAATAAAGTCTATACAGTGGTTACTTGGAAAAAAGAAAGAATTCAAGGAAGCATTTGCAAAAGAAAGCAATTTGATTTTAAGAGATATGATTTAAATTTAAATTTAAACTTTAATTTATCGGAGAGTTAGTATGCTGCGAATAATAAACAAGACCAATAGTGTTGTAGTTGTTTATAATGATAATTTCAATTGCGAAGTTGCTATTGGTGAAACCAAAACTGTATCAGATGATTTTTTAACTGATTGCAGTGAGATATTCTTCAAGTATTTTTATTTGAAGGAAAGCGAAACAGAGTGCGGCTGGGAAAAAGGAATAAGTCGGTATTACTATCTTTACAATAAAAAAGTAAATATTCCTACAATCACAAAAGCAAGCGTACGTAATATAGAAGAAATTGTTCTTGAAAGAAACGATACAAATGTTAACGCTATTATAATCAAAACATTTTGCGTAAAGGGCATTTTATGCAAGAATGGTAATGAAAAAATTGAAAATCAAAAAGTATTGTTTTGCGATTCTCGCATACGCAAAAGACTTTTATGGATTATGATACCTAAGCTTACAATATTACTCTTATTCTCTGTTTTGTTAGCTCTTACAGCGGTGATAGCAGAAGGCACGACGGAAATAAAAATTGTAATTACTTGTATATCTGCACTGCTATTTTTGTGGTGGCTATACTCAATAAAGGTTTACATAAAAATAAAGCATTACGAAAATGCACAAAATAAATATAAATAAAGTTTTCTTTAAAACGGAGCTATGTATGAAAATTGAAAAAGCCTATTATTTTCTAATTTTGCTTACAGTTGGTATAAAAGACGATTACGAAAAATGGCTAACCGAGCGTTTGGAAAAAGAAAATCCTCTTAGTGATATTGTTTTAGAGCTTGCTTTTTGCACCTCAGACATTTCTAAAGCCATTTCTGTTTTACACAACTACATCATTGACAGCACGGAAGCCTTAGACCAAACAGTCGTTTGCGATATGCTTCGCTTGTTTTTAAAAGAAAAATATCAGTCCGGAAAAATGAATAAAAAAGAAATCACTTCTCTTATGTATAGATTTGCCTGCATTCACGAGAATTACGAAAGCTTCGGTGGAAGCATATGGAACAGCTTGTATTTTTTCGACGATTATTATTCTCTTGCTGAATCCGGAAATGTTTTCTGGGAAAGCTTTGACAATGATTTATTATCATACCTTAACGACGGTACGCCTATTGATTTAAGATTTCCATTTGTCCCAAAGGTAAAAGTACATAAAACAAAAAGGCAGTTAGTTAATCCCTTTTCTGTTCACTTTAAAAAGCATTATTGTCCTAAATGTAGTGTTGAATTAATTCCAATAAAAACAACAAAATTTTTCGCTTCCAGCTCAATGGAAGCAAAAGCACTTGATACAAGACTCAACAAAAAATATTATGAAGGAAACATTAGATACATTTATACCGTATTTTGGTGTAAATCGTGCAAGAAAGAATATTTTGTTGATGAAATAATTTCCAAGCCTAAAAATAATTCACAATAAGAGGTAAAAGTATGGAACACGAAGAAGCAAAAAGATTTTTGCGAAAATATGCAACAATTTCAATAGCGTTGCAATATTTTTTTGTATTAGCATTTGCAGCTTTTGTATTTTTGAACATTTTTTTGGATTTGGTCAAAAACTCTGTTCTCATTGTTTTTGCTCTTTTGGTAATGTTTTTAGAAAGGACTGTTCAATTTTGGTACAGAGCAAAGATTGAATCAATCGCGCTTAATGAATTAAATCCACCAAAAATGAAGGCTGTTCTTGAAACAAAAGGGCTTTATGCCTACTTACCTAATAGATACTTAACAGCCCATTATTATAATGGCGACTATCAAGAAACATTAGATATGTGCAATTGTATGCTTAAAAACAAAAAAGACAAACAGCCTTGGGCTTATTACAGCTATATTGCAGGTGTATATTTTCAACTCGGTGATATTGATGGGCTAAAGACAGCCTGTGAAAAATTCGAAGCGTATAAAACAGTTAATCAGAGAATCGACATATTTTGTCCCTTAATGAAGCTTTATAAGCTATATGCAAATGAAGAATATGAGGAATTAAAGAAGCTTTATAACAGCGAGGAAAAAGCGCAGTACAACAGAGCCACATATATGGTGTGCGAATACATACACGCAGTTAATTATTACACTCTTGGAGAAACGGAAAAAGCGAAAGCTATTTTTAAACACATTTCCAAGGATGCGCCATTATTGAACGTAGGAAAGCTTTCAGCCAAGCAAATTGAAAACATAGAGCAAGGCAAGGAATACGAAACAAATCAAGTTAAGATAATTCCGAATGAAAGCTATGAATTACATCCAAGAACAAAGAAAGCAAATGTGTACCATATTATCAGACTTTGCTGCTTTGCACTTATTATTTTTATGCTTGCTATAATCGCAATTTTAGAGTTGAAGCAGGAGCAAATAAGAAAGGAGCAGGAAGAAGAGCTTGAGCAATTTGAAAAGAAATTGTACGGTGTAATTGATGAAGCTTATGATAATTTCGAGGTGCTTGCAGGCTTTGATGTTGAAAAAAATGATAAGACTGTTGAGTATATGGTAGTTTTTGAAAATGAAAACAATGAGCTTATTGTAGGTTATTATGTATGGTATCCCGATGAGCAGAAAAACGGTTTTATTCCCGACAGTGAAAATGTTGTTATCGGTAAAGCATATTATAGCGACAGCCCTTGCTCTGACTATACAATTTGCTATACAATTTATGAAAGCGAAGGAGATTTACCAAACGATTACTATACAATGAGAGGCTTTAATTGTAACGATCAAAAGCTCTACATTTGCATAACAGATATTTACTAACTTACAGGTGATGGAGAAATAGTTTATGTTCAGAGAAATTTCACGTAAAAAGCAGAGTCTTGCTTTGGAAGATATTGTTAAGATATTAAAAAATGAAAAGCGAGGGGTTTTGTCTGTTCACGGGGAAAACGGATATCCGTACGGAGTGCCTATGAATTATTGGTACAATGAGAAAAATGGGTTTATATATTTTCACAGCGGTAAAAAAGGACATAAGATTGATGCCATTGCTCAAAATAACAAGGTATCCTTTTGTGTGTATGACCGGGGCTATAAAAAAGACGGTGAATGGGCGCTGAACATCAGCAGTGTAATAGTCTTTGGCAGACTTTATCAAATGGAAAATTTTGATGCAGCAATGGAAATTTGCAGACATTTAAGCTTAAAGTACACAAGTGACATTGAATATATAGAAAATGAGATTAAGAGCTTTGGCTCAAATACTATATGCTTTGAATTAAGACCTGAGCATATTACAGGAAAAATAGTTAATGAGTCGTAGCGTTATTGCCGATATAAAAGCTCGTGAATAATCCAAATTTGCGCGAGTTTAATCCTAAAGTTTTGTAGGCTGTTGGGTTTTTGATAGTTTTTAAAATTCAAAAAAGCAAGAGTTAAAGGAAAAATCCTTTTGCTCTTGCTTTTTATTATAGATTTTCTAAAAATGCGCCTAATTTTTGGGCGATAATTTGGTGGCATTTATCGTTGGGGTGGACTCCGTCGGGCATATATTCTCTGCACCACTCGGGGTCGTTGCCTAACAGGTCATCGTCAAAGAACAGGTCAAGAACGGGAACGGAGCTACGGTTGCATACCTCTTTTACTGCTTTTACATATTCACAAAGAGGCATTTGCGTAACACCTTCCGGCTTCCAAGCGCCTCTGCCATCCTCATTAAGTCTATGCAACGGGGTAATAAAGACTATGTGCTTAAACTGCTTTTTAAGATTATCAATAAGCACCTGCACCGCACCATAGAAGGTATACATTGTTTTGTCGCTTGGCGAGCCTAAAGCAGCTTGACCGGTGCCAAAATCGTTTGTGCCGCCGAAAACAACTACCATATCGGCATCTTCCATATCGGTTGCACGCAAAATAAAATCTCTGTCACGGACTAAGCTTGTTATTTCGCCTTGGCGAGCAATTCTTGTGCCTCCCTCTCCGTAGTTTCTTGCTTCCTTAATACCGTATTTTTCCTTTAATACGCTATGAAAAATTGCTTTGGGAGAGCTGACACCGCAGCCTTGTGTAATACTGTCGCCTAAAAAATTTATTATTTTTCCCTTTAATTCCATTTTATAAGTTCTCCAAGAATTTTTGCAGTTTATGTGCTATGAGCTTTTGTCCCTCATCATTGGGATGCAAGCCATCGGGCATATATTTTTCACACCATGCCCAAACACGCGCAGGCATTCCGCCTTCCTTGAACATATCAAGCACAGGAATTGAAAATAGCTCACATACCTCTCTTATTGCGTTTACAAAGCTTGACAGTGGCTTTGCATTTGGATTATTCTCTTCCAAGCGTTTATTATAGTCAAGCTCCTCATTTAATCTATGCAAGGGGGTCATAAACACTATTGGCTTATCGGGGAAATTTTTGATAAGATACAAGCAAAGTGTTTTTACTGCGCCATAAAATGTATATACGTCGTTATCTCCCATTTGACCTAATGGAATGTTTCCGTGTCCAAAATCGTTTGTGCCGCCAAACACTACTATTATATCTACGTCCTTATCCATTCTTTCGGCACGCATATTAAAGTCCTCGTCTGAGGGTGAGCCTGTCATATTATGTATTCTGGCAATGCGGCTGCCTCCTACGCCATAGTTGCGTGCTTCCTTTAAGCCTGCATTTCTTTTGATTATATTGGGATAAAAGTTTTCCTCTTTTTCTACTCTTGCACCCTCTGTAATGCTATCTCCGATAAAATTTATTTTCTTTCCTTTTAGTTCCATATTATAAGTTCTCCAAGAATTTTTGTAGCTTGCGCGCCATTATTTCGTGACCAAAATCATTTGGATGTAAGCCGTCAGGCATATATTTATCACACCATACCTGCATATTTCCGTTCATTCCGCTTTCCTTATACATATCAAGAACAGGTATTGAATAATGCTCACATACCTCTCTTATTGCTCTTATAAAGCAAATCAAGTCACTTGATTTATCGCTCCAGCCGAATGCCTTTTCCTCCATTCTATGAATAGGGGTCATAAACACTATTGTTTTACCAACGTACTCATTAATTAAGTATTTGCAAAGATGGTGCATTCCACCGTAAAAGGTAGTGATTTCCTCATTATCCATTGTTCCTAAGGGAATAGTTGCGTGACCATAGTCATTTGTGCCGCCAAACACAACTACTACGTCTGCGTCCTTATCCATACCCGGTGCACGAAGGTTAAAATCCTGGTCGAAGGGGTCTTTGGTTACCTCTAACAATCTTGCTATTTTAGTTCCGCTTTTACCGTAGTTGCGCGCTTCCTCAAGACCCACGTTTTTCTTTAATAATGCGTGATAGGTTTTATCCGGTCCACTTGTACCAACACCCTCAGTAATACTGTCACCTAAAAAATTTATTTTCTTTCCCTTTAGCTCCATTGTGCTTCTCCTTGAATTTCATTAAGTTTATTTTAACAATATTTGTTAAAATATTCAAGGCTTTACTGACATTTTTTAAAATAAAATAGGAAAAGTAAACAGTATTTCCTTCAGCCTTAGATATATATCTGTTATTTGGCTTGTGGGCAAGGGGTTTTCGCCTTTGCCGCACTCTATTGTAAACGAGGGCTTACCGTACTCCTTTATCAGCCAGTCGGTTAGTCCACCGTATTCTCCTGTACCCTTACTTTCGGCTTGCTTATAGCCTGTTATTTTGGCAATCAGCCTTGATACATATTCTGCCTTGGGTAATGATTTTTCTCTTGATTTATAATAGATTTCCTCGCCCTGTGTATGAAATGTCATTACTCCCTCTATTTCGTCCATATGCAGTCTGATGAAATTGGCAAGGGCGCTCACCTCAGGCTCGCTTTCCGCATATTCGCCACTATATTTCGCACTTCCGCTTGTAATTCCTAATTCTTTTTCTATCTCCTTGTACTCCTCAAAGTAAGCATTATAATTGTGATTTAAGTCCACTCCTCGTCCATTTGCACTCCATTTTGAAAAATCCGCAGAGCCGTTATAGTTAATTATTCTGTCCTTTATGGGATTGTCCTCTCTTATGCCATTTAATCTATACTCTACTCCATCGGGATTCAGCATTAGGACTATGTAAATCTTTCTCATTTTGTACAGGTATCTTGTGTTTATTTGATACATTTGTCCATATCTTTCGTATGCCTCTAAATAGTCTTTTATAAAATTAAGCATTACCGATGTACATACATTTTCGTTTGCATGGTGAGTGGAAACGTACAAAACCGATTTTTGCGCGCTTCGATCGCCCAAGGTAACTAAGGGAATGGGCTTAGAAAATACGCTTTCGCCTATATATGATATATTAAGCTCCTCGTGGTTAATTTGAAGCTCATTTAGCTCATCCATTAGCTGATGATGTGTTAATTCTCTTGAATATTGCATAATTTTCTCCCTTTGTGTGATTTTTTTATGAAAATTTATAGTTTTTTTAATATTATATCTTCTATTTTTAATATTTTTATGATACAATGAGTTAGATTAATCTTAGGTAGGTATTTATGAAAAAGAATTATTTTAAGCTGTCCTTGACGCTAAATATCGTTTTTGCCCTTGTGGCTGTTGCGTTCTCGCTTATCTTTTACTTCTACTCCACTCAGGTGTATGAAGGGGAAGCGTTTTTAAATTTCCTTTACTATGTAAAGACCTTTTTTGATTTACTGGCTGTTTTTATTGGATACACAACTATTATTTATGCGTTTTCACAATTTGATTTTAAAAACGGTTTGATTTCTATCGGTGTATTTTCAATTTCGTTTTTTATCTCCTTCCTGTTTCAGGTGGTTGGCTCCATAATTGATAACTCGGGTGAATTTACTGTTGATTTCTTAGTCTACGTAATATATTATTCATTTGGTCAAGGCTTTATTACCCAAATGATACCTGCCTTTATTCTTGCTTTTATTACGTATAAGCTTACCAAAAGCGGAACGCAAAGAATTAACAGCTTCTTCTCTTGGAAAAACTCTATTCAGAAGACTATGCTTATCGGAACTCTTGTTATTTTCGGATTAAATCTCGTTTCACACACCGGATTTACTATGCTACCATCTCTTATTTCCGAGCTGTCCGATTATGGCTCTATTACACGTGACCATTTAACTGCAATTATTGTTTCTTACGTGGAAATTGCTATATTTTATCTTGTTATGCAGTATACTGTATACTATTTTATGTACAAAATCTACGACGGATTTGTTATTAAGAGTTCTTATAAAAAGGAGAATATATGAAAAAAATTATTTGCATTTTACTTGTCCTTGTAGCTGCGTTTACGGTTTGCGCCTGCTCTTGTGTAAGAGGGGACAGCAAATACGATTATGAGGATATGGCTGAATACATTAAGCTTCCAAATTATAAGTCACAGCCCTACTCTGTTGAGGTGGATTCACTTAAGCTTGCTGTGGGCACTTATCTTATGCAGTATTCCTCAGAATACACTGTTAAAAGAGGGGACAGAATAAACGTTGACTTGAATTTCTTTGAAATTTCAGATCCTGTAGTTGATATTAAGGGAAATGAAATTACCGATCTTGCTTGGGACGATGTATGGGTTGAAAACGTAGCTACTCCAAACAGTGACGGCGGTTACCAGATTTCATATCAGATTGAAAACAATATGATTGGCTCAAAAATCGGTGCTTCTCTTACAAGAAAGCTTACTCTTGCCGATGATTTTTACAAGGAAGAATACCGTGGCAAGCAGGTTTTTGTTGATATTAAAATAAACAACTCCACTGTTGATGTGGGTACAGTTTTATTGGCTTCTTACACAGGCTATTACATTGATGCAGATGGAAAAATCGTCCAAGAAAACGGCAAGGACAAGACCTTTGATGAGTCTGACTCCTCCAGCTTCTATGTTGGTTCAAATTTAGCTATTGATGAATTTGAACAGGGCCTTATCGGTATGACCATCGGTGTTGAAAAGGACATTTACGCAACATTCCCTGAGGAATATGAGCCGGCGCCTGAGCTTGCAGGACAAAAGGTAATGTTCAGAGTTAAGGTAAAATCACTTTACACTCCTCCAACATACAACGATGCCTTTGTTCAGACATACTTCTTCGATATTGAAACAGTTGCGGAATTTGAGGAAAAGCTTAAAACCGAATATGTTCTTTCCTTAGTTTATGAATATATTTCCGATAATGCACACGTTATTGAATATCCTAAGGCGGAATACAAGGCAGCACAAAAGCAGCTTGTGGAGATTGAAGGCGTTTTTGCTGAAAATATGAATGTTACTCTTGACAATTACATTGAGCAGGAATACGGAATGTCTCGCGATGCTTATATTAAATCGAATATGAAAACCGAAATGATTTTCTATTCCTTACGTAATATGCTTGGTGACACCGTTATACCTACCGAGGCTGAGCTTAAGGCTGAAAGAGATGCTTTGATAGCTTATTACAAAAACAGCTATATGCAAAATGACGGACTTACCGAAACTGTGGCAACTACACAGGCTAAGGACTTTGTAGATGCTCTTGGAGAGTCTTATGTTTACGAGCAGGTGCTTTATGCAAAGATAGACAATGTAATTCCTACACAGGTTACTGTTGAAACCGTTCCTGCGACTAAGAGCTATGTTTTTGACGCAAAGTCTGAATAAATAACAAAACAAGCATTAAATGCGACCCATTTAATGCTTGTTTGTTTTTTGAGCAGTGCTGTAAAACGCACTGCTCATTTAGTTTATTTTCTTTTTGATCTGTCTGTTTCCAAGTAATATGTAGCTTCCATATCGGCTGTTGAAAGCGCAAAGGCAAGGGGAAACATTTCAAATGCCTTACCAACGGAGTTTATGGCAATTGAGCTTTCAACATTGGAAAAGCCCATATGATATCTAATGGCAAAGGCTTCCTCTCTTGTGAGCTTCATAAACGGAGTTATCATATACACGCTTTTTTCTCCGTGACCGTATGGGAGCGTATCGTCAAATTCAAAATACGGAACCTTTTCCCACTGTCCTTGCTCATTTTTAACATTACGATAGCTTGTTTTATACACGTTCATTTTGCATATGTCGTGTAACAAGGATACTATGGCAATGCTTTCATCACTGTAATTAAGACCGTATTTTTCCTTGGCTACGGGTCTGTTTAGATACTCGCACAGGCAATCGTATACGTTTAAGGAATGCTCACACAAGCCGCCCTCGTATGCGCTATGATATCTTGCGCTTGCAGGGGCTGTAAAAAAGTCTGATGATGGGGAGCATATAAAGTCAAGTAATTTATCTGCGCCCTCTCTCTTGATTTTGGATTTGAATACTTCTATAAATCTATCTCTTGCGTTCATTTTATGTCTCCTTTAATCTCTTAATAGCTCATCTATCATATCTGCTATTCTGTTACATTGGTGCTTTGCTACGCTTTTTAATGCATCTACTGCATTTGATACTGCATAACCGTTAAATTCCTTGACCATAGGTATATCATTTACATTGTCACCTACTGCATAAATTTCGGGATTATCAAAAAGCTTTGCGTACTCGTAAATGCCTGTTACCTTTGACACGTGTGCCGGTGGCATATCAACTGCACAGCCGTTGCGGTGCGCACTGATTTTATCACTGTAATTGTTTCTTAAATATTGGGCAAATTCTTCTGCTAATTCTTCATTCGGGAAAAAGCAGTTTGCATGAGTGAACTCGTTTAGCTTTGAAATATCATACGGTATTTTACCGAGAACGTCTACAAAGCATTTTGTAAGCACATCACCTACTGCAAAAAAGCCTGCTTTAAGCTCTAATGCCTTTTCTATAATGCTACTAAAGAAGGTATCTACCTTTCCCTTTCTAACGTATAAAACGTCGCCATCACCGTTTTTGATGAAAGCACCTGTGCAGCAAATAAGAAAGTCAAATTCAAAGCCATTTTCTTGTCTTATCCATGAGGAAAGCTCTACATCTCTGCCTGTTACAATGCCAAATTTATGTCCTGCCTTACGAAAGCGCTTAATTGCCTCCTTGTCGCTATCGCTTATTTTACCTTGATAATTTATTGTTCCATCATAATCACTTGCTATAATTTTCATAGGTCTAACTTTTCTATCTCCTCTTCGTCTAATACGGCAATTCCGTTTTTCATCAAAAGCTCTGCGCATATTCCGTTTCCCTTTGTTAAGGTGCCCGAGTATGTGCCATCGTATATCAGCCCTTTTCCACAAGATGGGCTGCGTGCCTTTAAAATAGCAAATTCGCATTTATTCTTTAACGCTATATTCAATGCTATCTCCGCTCCCCTTTTATATTCAAGGGTTACATCTCTGCCATTTATCATTATGACCTTGTCCCCTATAATTTCACTTGGATTTCGCGGTGTGGAAAGCCCGCCCATGACCTCGGGACATATTGGAATTACGTTATATTCCTTAAGCTTATTTATAACTGCTTCATTAGGCTTTGAGCGACCGTCATATCTGCATTTTTCACCTAACAAGCACGCACTTACCAAAACACTTTTCATTTCTTAGCTCCTTTTTACTATTTTAACATATGAACATAAGATTTTCAAGGCTTTAGTTGGAAGCTTGTTGACTTTTTGCGCATATTATGGTAACATAAAGGTGAGGTGATGTTATGATTGATCAATTATATATGCTTCTCGATATTGCATTAGCCGGATTTCTCGGATTTTTAATCGGTCTTGAAAGAAAGCTTAAAATGAAGGAAGCGGGAATACGTACTCATACTATTGTATGTATTGGCTCTGCTCTTTTAATGATTATAAGTAAATATGGCTTTACCGGTGAGGTTGACAGCTCAAGAATTGCTGCACAAATTGTTTCCGGTATCGGTTTTTTGGGCGCAGGAATAATTGTATACAGACAGCACGAGGTAAAGGGTCTTACTACCGCGGCGGGCATTTGGGCATCTGCGGGCGTCGGTATGGCTTGCGGTGCTTCTATGTACATAATTGCTGTTGGCGCTACTGTTATTCTAATTGGCTCTCAGATTATTTTCAGGTTGAAAATCCCTCCTTTCAAGAGCAAGAAGTCCTTTTCTGTTAAAATCAAATTCAAGCAAGAAAACGGGGCTAATAAACGCATCAAAGAAATTTTCGGTGTGGATAGGTTTAACCACTTAATTATTGAGCGTCAGGGAAACGATATTATTTACAGCGCTACACTTAATACCATTAAGGAGCTTTCCTCCACGCAATTAAATAACATTATTTGCGATAATGATTTTATTTACTCTATTGAAAGATGCGATAATGAATAATTAAAAAGAAGAATTTTCGAAAGAAAATTCTTCTTTTTAATTATTGTACCAATTTACCGTTTAAATAGTATTCCTTAAGTGCTTCGCCCTTGTAGGTTAGCTTCAGGGAGAAAAAGCTTTTTTCAGTTTCTAAAAGCTTTAGAAAAATAATGTCACCGCTCCACATATTTAAGTCACTAAGCTTTTCCTTATCAATCCATTTTAGGCTGCCCTCGTCACTTTCCACAAGATTACCTGTAAAGTCCTTACAAGTAAAGAGGTGCATTTGCTCAGTTTCGTATTTATCGGAATTGAAGGTTACGACGGCTCGGTATTGAGGAGAGATTAAGGTAAGTCCCGTTTCCTCCATTGCCTCACGCACGACACAGTCATATGGGCTTTCGCCCTCCTCAAAATGTCCGCCTATTCCCATCCATTTTCCTTGACTACCGTCATTTTTCTTATTTGAGCGATTGAGCATTAAATATTTATTGTCCTTTTCTATATAGCAAAGAGTTGTATCTTTCATTTTATTATACCTTATCTTTCAAAAGCAGTAGCCTTATCTTTTGAGAAAGGCTACTGCTTTGCTTTTATTCCTGTGAAATGTTTATCAATTCGTTATAGGAGGTGCCTGTTACGCCAACACTTGCTTCACCGTTTGAAATATAATTAATGGCAGTACCGTCAAAGAGATATGCACACATAATTATTTTCTTGTTGCTTGTTGCCTCGTTAAAGCCCTTTATCTTTAGTTCCACTAAATTAATTGATTTGCTAACCGGTATTTGCATTATACTGTCGTCAACTATCAATTCTCCGTTTTTAAAGGAAAGTGGATATAGGGTTTCATCTGATGGATTTGCAAGCACGATAAAGCCATATGTAAGCTTATCGTTTACAGATGCACACAAGCTATATACGCTTGTATCAATTACATAGCCTTGAACCATGCTTCCGGCTTCACTAAACTCGCTTACTGAATAGCCAAGAGATTTTATCATCGGTCCAACTGCTTCCTCGTAATAACCGTTGTTATCACATCTCATACAATCGTATCTTGCACTACCGTTTTCCAAGTAACCGTTTACATATATTACGTCTGCCAAGGTACCCTTTAAGTGACCGAGAGCAGGAAGGACTGTTGTTTCAATTGTTCCCTCTGTAAAGGTTTCACTTGTAGTCAAGGCTCCTACAAAGGTCTTGTAGGTTGCAAATGATGCGGTTGTGCCACAAGGACAGTCGGTTACATAGCCCATACTACCGTCCTTTGTACAGGTTGCATCCTCCATACCCTGCTCATACTTATGCGGAATACCGTATACTATTGTATATGCGGGGTAATCAATGCCGCCCTTCGTTGTAGCCTTACAGCCCTCGAACGCCTTAGCATTTGTTATTGGCGCATTTGTATAAACTGTAATACCGTTACATTGATAGAAGGTGTTGTTGGATAAATAAATTTCAGATGCATGAATATAAACCTCAACCGGCTTTTCGCCATTATATTCAACACAGAAGGTATATTCCTTAGGAATTGATGTTACGTCCATCAAAATAATCTTTTGCATTTTTTGACAGTAGTCAAATGGCTTGTTCATAAGCTCGGTAATTCCCCTACCTACATACAGGTATTCGACAGCGCAGTTATAGAAGGCTGCATCTGCACGGAAGTACGGCTCTGAATAGTCAGGGAAAATAATTTCCTTAATTTGTGTATTTTTGAAGCTGTTATTACCAAAGTCATACTTACTGTATGAGCTGAGCTTTAATTCTGTAATTGTTTTCTTATCGTTAAAGCAGCTTGCCTTGAAGGTTACATCAGCGCCCTCAACCTCAGAGCGAATTGCTTGTATTGTTTTGTTTGAGCAGGATGAACCGAACTCAACCTTTGCCTTGCCTATGTTAATCTCGGTTATTCCCGTATATTTTGCAAAGCTTTCAACTATTACGTTTGCATTATTCTTAATGTTAAGTATTTTTAATGTGCTGTTGTTTTCTGCAAAATTAATCTTTGCAATTCCAACAGGTATTTCAATTGCTACTATGCTTGTTACATCGTAAACATCAAATGCTTTCAAGCCAACTAAGGTGTATATTTTTGATCCCATAGTTTCAACGAAAGTAAGGTTAAGAACATCTGCAACCGAAACGGTAAGCTCTGTTTCCGTTGTGACTTCGGTATCAGGATCGGTTACACTTACTGTCACCTTAATTTCAAGAGTTGTTGGGTCAAAGGCATAGCTTTGCTCCAATACCTTTGCACATACGGTACAATTATAGGTTTTAGTTCCCGGTGTTGCTTCTGTGGCGGGAACGTGTGAAATAAGCTCCCACTTATGCTCTGCTAAATCACCTGTGCGTACTGTAAAGGTTTCACCACAAAGAGGGCAAATATAGCTTGAGATTTTGAGATTTATGCAGGATGCATCAACCACGTTTACATCAAAGCCGTGCTGACAGGAGTCATTGGTTATAATGTCGTATTTTATATCATCAACGGTTACGCTTGTTATAGCCTTACTTTCTCCTGCTAAGCTCAAAACAATTGATGAGCCATTTGTAAAGCTACCTCCGTTTTCAACGGTTATTGTATAGCTTTCGCCAAAACCGTTGTTCCAATAATCTATAGAACCTGCAACTTCGGGCAGCACAAATGTTCCGTCGCCTACCGTTAAATTTACTGCTCCTTCTTCACTTACGCTTTTAAAATATATAGGTCTATCTTTAAGCTCAAGCTTACATGGAGAAACAACTGCATTAAGAACCTCGTTTATTGTTCCGTTAATGTATAAAAGGCTATTACACTTTGCAGTTCCGTATACTTCAAATACAACGGGCTCGGTGATCCAACCACTGTTCAAGCCGTTAGTAAAGTTGCAGAGGTTACCCTCTGTTTCTACATAAACATCCTTGCCTAAAACAAAGCCAACCCTTCTATCATCGTAACCATGAATTGATGTATTGAATAAGTGACCCGAGCCGGAATGAATAATGCTACCCTTACCAACGATAAATAAACCTGCTCTTCTCTGCTCAAACACCTGCTTTGCGCTTGAGATAATGTTGTGTCCGTTCAAGTCAATGTATAATCTACCGCCATCGTTTAAATAAACGGTTGTTTCCAGCACTAAGTCCTCTTGAAGCTGAATATAACGCCATCCCCATTGATTGTCAGTAGCATTCACATTCAGATTTGTTGAGTGGTGACCGCTGAACTGACGAATATCAGTATCCTTGGTAACTGTAATGGTTTCTCCCATTGCAAATATATCGCCCTCATAGG